>JACRFB010000010.1 GCA_016218045.1 Ignavibacteriota bacterium | reverse complement strand
TTTCCGCGTTCGATTTCTCCCACCACCTTTTTCTTGAAGGCAATACTATATCGGAGGATGGGTCGAACCGCTGTAAGTTGCTGCATGGTTGTGCTCCTTGCTAGGGGTGAAACTGTCAACCCCGGCTAGGACGTGACACCAGTTCCCACTCCCCACTCCCAACTCCCCACTCCACTGCCGTTGGCATACTCGCGGCCGGTGAGTACATTTCCGTATTCACGAATGACGGAAAGACACATGAGACGCCTCCCGCTCGTCGGATTACTGTTTGTGTGCATCGCGCTGCCGATGGTGGCGCAGGAAGTTGATTTCGGAAACGTGCAGTTGACACGGACGCGGGATTCCTCGTTCTCCGTGACGAATACACTTCCGCTCCCGATCACCATCAACGCCATCAAGATGCGCGGGCGCCCGAGCGATTATTCCGTCGTATCGGGAGGCGCGCCCGTCACGGTGCAGCCGAACGCCACACACAGCATTATCATTCGTTTCGCCCCGTCGATGCTCGGGCAGCGCATCGATACCATGATCGTCGACGGAAATTTCCCCGGCGCTCCGGTGGAGGTGATTTTAAAGGGAAACGGCGTGCCCCTGCCCGTGGAACTGAGCGCATTTTCAGCGGTGTGGACGCCGTCGGGTGTCGCGCTCTCCTGGCGTACCGAATCCGAACGCAACAACACCGGTTTCCATGTGCAGCGTGAACAGGCCGGCCGCTTCGAGGATATCGGATTCGTGCTGGGGAACGGCACGCGCAGTTTCAGGACCGACTACTCTTTTATCGACCGCGGACCCTTCGATGCCAGCGGCACGGCCGCATATCGTCTCCTGCAGGTGGATACCGACGGCACGACCGAACTGTCGCAGGTGTTGCGGATCGCGACCGGCGATGCGGCGCGGCCATCCCTTCGGCTGAGCGTCCTGCCGCACCCCGTGTCGGATCGTGCGATGCTTGGTCTGACACTTCCGGAGGCCGCATCAGTATCGATCGACGTGCTCGATATTTCCGGCAGACCCTGCGCCGCATCCGCGCGCAGCGATCACGCGGCCGGCTCTCATCTGCTCCCGCTCCACCTCGGTCATCTGTCGCCCGGCATCTATTTCATTCATCTCACCGCGGGTGATCACCGCGCCGTGGCATCCGTGCTCGTGAAGCGGTAACACACGGGCGTCATCAACTCCGACACGGCCTGCGCGGCCCTGTCAAACACCATCGTGGACGCGCGCGACGGCGCCTGTGTTTGCCATTGCGCCCGCTGCGGGATTCCCGTAGATTCGTTTTTCCCCCTTCCTCTCCGTTCTATCAGGAGTATCACTATGAAAGCGTTGTCTACCCTGTTGCTCCTTCTCATTCTGGCGTCGTCGATGGCTTTTGCGCAGTCGAAGCGTATGACACTTATCGAGGAGGGCACCAACGCGAGCTGCCCGCCGTGCGCGCGTGAGAATCCCACCTTCGAGAAATATCTCGTGAAACCGCATATAATGTCGCGGGTGATTCCCCTCGTGTATCACGCGTCGTGGCCCGGCCGCGACGTGATGTACTCCGCCAACACGGCGATGCACACCGGCCGCATCGTGACGTACTATGCCATCAACGGTGTGCCCACCATCACGGTCAACGGACGTTTCCCGACCAAGGTGACGGGTGGATGGAACGGCGCACCGTCCGACACCACGGCGATCAACAACGAACTCGCGAAGGCGCAGGGTTTGTCGCCCATTACCATCGGCGTCACGGAAACGGTGAACGGATCGAATGTCGACGTGGCAGTGACCGTGTCGAGCACCGCCGAACTCACAAACAAGAAACTGCATATCGCCGTAACAGAAGGGTATCACTACTACGCCAATGCGGGCACCAACGGCGAGAAGGAATTCATGTACATCGCCCGTAAAATGCTGCCGGATCATCTCGGCACGACGTTTTCGCTGGCGGCGAACGACACACGCACGTTCAACCAGTCGTTTACGTACGACACGGCATGGACGGCGTCGGAAATGTATATCGTCGCCTTCGTGCAGGACGACGCAACCAAGGAAGTGCTGCAGGCAGGTACCGACCGCGTCCATCTCGAAATGAACACCAGCGCCCAGGCGCAGGTGACGGCCAGGGAGGATCAGCCCGGTCTGTTTAACGCCACACTGTCGTCGGCCATCGCGGGCGAGTACACGGTGGATGTGGAGAAGACGCTGCCGACGGGCTGGAGTGTCGAACTCACCGTGAACGGCAATGCCGTCACACCGCCTGCAAAAATCGCCCTTGAAAAAGACGTTGTGACCAACCTCGATCTGAAGATCATCCCCGTCGCCTCCAAGAACCGCCTCGGCAAGGCCGTGGTGACTGTGCGCGGACCGTTCGGCGGTTCGGGCCATGTGCCGTTCCGCCTCTATGCGCGCGACATCACAACACTCGTACTTGTCAAGGACGAGGGCAACGCCGCCATCGCCACGGCCTACCAGTCGGGCATGGAGCGCAACACGTACACCTACGCCATGGTGGAGCCCGGCGATGAAAACGTGCTCGACCTGAAGACCTTCCCGACAGTGCTGTGGGAAGTAGGGAAGAATGTGCTGAGCCAGAGCGACGTCACCGTGCTGAAGAGCTATCTCGATGGTCCCGCGCCGCGCCTCTTCCTGCTCGGAGCGGAAATCGCGTGGGGCCTTGCAGATCCGGCCTCCTCGACCTCGGGCTGGTACATGGACGTGCCGTTCCTGAATAATTACCTCCATGCGGATTATATAGCCGACGATCACGCGGCGACCAACATCATCGGCGCGCCCGGCGATCCCGTCGGCAACGGCATCAACGTGGCCTACAATGTTGCGGTGACCAATCAGGACACGCCCGACGTGCTGCGTCCGCGTGACGGCGGTGTGCCCGTGTTTTTCTACGGCACCACCACCGACGTCGCGGCGTTCCGCTGGGAGAATTCGCGCAGCAAGTTGCTGTATTTCGGACTCGGCATCGAGGGCATCAGCGCCGTCGTGACACGCGGCGAGATTCTGCGCCGCGGTATCGAGTGGCTGCTCGGACCCACCGGCACCGGCGATCTGCCCGCCGCACCGAGCGGACTTGCAATTTCCGTGCACCCGAATCCCGTCTCCACGGCGTGGTCTGTGCCGGTTGCGCTCGACGCAGCCGCCACGGTGCGTCTGGCTCTGTACGACATGACCGGCCGTCTCGTGTCCATGCTCGGCGAGCGTGAACTTCCCGCGGGCACAACAACACTCGGCTTCGATGCATCAAAACTCGCCGAAGGTTCCTACATGCTGCATGTGACCGCCGGCGGCCGCGCGCAGAGCACCATGCTGCACGTGACGCGGTAACGCTCCTTTTCTCCATGCCGCTGTGCCGGACCCTGAGTTGCGGCACATGGTGGTTCAGTACCTCATGACACATTACGACACACAATTCCCGGGCGCAGACGGGCGGGGGATTTCACCCCGTCCGCCGCGCCCGGCGGCATTGTACCCGCGGCGCAGCGCGGCACCGTTACGCCTGCTCCTGCGTGTGCTGTGTGTGTGCGTGATAATGTGTACAGCCGGTTTCGCACAGCAGCTCGCGCCGTCGCGGGTGTTCGATCTCAACGCGCTGCGTGGCAACGTCTGGCCCAACGCGCTGGTCCCCGGCGATATCGCCGTCGACGAGTCGCGGCATCTCGCGTATGTTCCCATGGGTGTCGGCGGACGCCTGACTGTTGTCGACATGACCGACGGCCGTATCGCCCGATCGCTGCCCTGGAACGAGACGGGCGACGCGGCGCAGGCATCCATCGCCGTGAATCCGACAGGATGGATGTTGCTGTTGCGCGGCCATCTCGGCGAGAAACGCCTTGTGGGTGTGGGCAGCACGTCCGGCTCACCGATGGCGATGTACGAAGCGCGGAGCGGCGCGCCCGTGGCGGGTGTCGCGGTGGATGTTGCGCGCAACCGCGTCTTCGTGTCGGATGGAACACCGCTGATACGTGTGCTCGACGGCACCTCGCTGCGCCAGATGGATTCGCTTCTCACATCCACCGCGATGAACGCGGGCGCGCTGCACTTCGATTCGTCGCGCGCCGAACTGCTTGTGCTTTCGCGTGATCTGGTCAACGGGCGCATCCACGTGCAGGCGCTGTATTCGCAGCAGCCGCATGCGCTGCTGCGCGCGCGCATGACACGCAGCGCGGAGCCCGCGCGTGATTTCCTCTATCTTCCGCACGACCAGCGGCTCGTTGCGATCGGACCGACTACCGCCCATGTGTTCGCCGCGACGGGACTGCTGGAACGCGCCGTCCAATTTCCCGGCGGCATCGCCGACGCCGCCGTGTGTGTGGCCACAAACACGCTCTATGTGGTGGATGCGTCGGGACAATTCGACGAAACCCGCCACGTACAGAGCGGCAAAGTGCACCGCGTGTCGCTGGCCGACTTCTCGCGCGATTCGATTCTTGTGGGTGCCGGACTGCGGCATGTCGCCGCCGACCAGCGTCTGGCGCGCCTCGTCTTTTCGTCGGAAGAAGAGAATCGGATCCTTTTGTATGATTGTGTGAGCTGCTCCGTGATAGCGGTGGCCGATCCGGGGGAAAGCGCGGACGTCCTCTGCTACGATTCCGACCGCGAGGAACTGTACGCGGCCGACCGCCTCGGCGAGGGCGACGGTGTGTTGCGGCTCCGCCTCGCCGCCGGCGCTGTCGATATGCTGCACGGCGCGGCGCGGGTCTCGGGTCTCGGTTTTGACGCGGCCGGCAGGCGCCTGCTGGCGCTGGCCCACGGCGAAAGCGCGCTGCGCTTCGTCGATCCCGCCTCGCCGCATGTCGCGACCGTCAGACGCGCGCATCCGCAGGACGGACGCACGGGCGATCTTGCCCATCTCGCGTACGACGAGGGACGCGGGCTCGCGCTTGTCTGCCTCCCCGAACACGAGGCCTGGACGCTTATCGACACGCGTGCGCAACAGGTGCTGCACACCGGCGCCGTCGACGGTTTTTCCTTCGCCGCGACGCGCCGTCCCGGCCGCCTGCAGGGCGCGTTGCTTCCGTGGGCGGGACTGTTTGTTGTGCTCCGCACCGAAGCGCGTATCCTCAATGTGTACTCCATGAACGACGGCCGCTTCCTTCGCGAGGTTTCACTCGCTACGGCCGATTGGAGCGCCGCGGTGAACGACGAGGACCTGCTCTATGTCGACGTCGCCGCGCAGCGCCTGTTTGTGGCCGGATTGCTGTTCGAACAATCCGACTTCGAGTTCCCGCCGCGCCTGCTGCCGGAACTCACGCGCGTCACGGGAGCGACGGCCGACGGGCGCCGTCTCTTCGGCCTGGCCATCGATGCCGATTCGATTCGGCTGAATATTTATGCGCGCGGGGATATGAGGCGGACGCATCGATATACGTTGTTTCCCGCCGGCGGAGGAACACCCGCCTGCGCCTTCGATGCGCTGCGCAGCCGACTGTTTGTTTCCGAGCCGCTCACGGCACTGGTGAGGGAATATCGTATCGACGCGGTCGGCACCGACGAAGTCCCGCTTCCCGTGTCGGCGGGTCCGATGCTGTTTCCGAATCCCGCGCAGCGCGGGGACGTCGTGACCGTTGTCTTTCCCGAAGCGGATACACGCGGCATGGACGGATCCGTTGTGTATCTCCGCATCAGCGACGCGCTCGGCCGCACGCAGACCTTGCACGCACAGTATGGCGGCCGCGGCCGCATCGAACTTCCCACACAGTCCCTGGCGCCGGGACTGTATCTTCTCACGCTCCTGCGCGGCGACGGCGGAGGACTTCCCGCGCGGCTGCTGCTCCGCTGACCAACTCCCGCGGTCGCGCACGCAATCCCGCGGCGGTGTTGCGCCGCGGCCTCGAGGCGTCACCTCCATGTGCGCCGCCTTTTTCCTTTGTGGGGACGGGTGTATTTTCATCGATCATTTCATGCCCCAGCCCCAATGACAACTTTCCGACAGTTCCTCAGTTCCCGCACAGCAACACGCATCTATGTGGCGGGGACCGGACTGCTGCTGCTCATGCTGCTGGCCGACATGTTTTTCCTCCCCTGGATGGTGCACTGGCGCGGCGAGATCGACGTGCCGAATGTTGTGGGCATGCCGCTGAACGAAGCGTGGCAGACGCTCGAAGCGCGCGGACTGCAGGCCGTGGTCACCGACACGACCGCGAGCGACAAGGTGAAGCCCGGCCGCATCGTATTCCAGAACCCGACCCCGCGCAACATCGTGCGCGAAGGGCGCAATGTGTATCTCACCGTGAGCGGCGGCGTGGCGCAGATCGCCGTCCCGAATCTTCGCGGCCGTTCCTTGCGTGATGCCAAGATCACACTCGAGCAGCTCGATCTCACAGTCGGCCTCGTCTCAACCATGCCCTCGGATCTGCCCGCCGAAACGGTCGTTGCGCAGTCCGTGCCCGCGGGTCGCCGCGTCTCCAAGGCGCATCGTATCGATATCACCGTCAGCGGTGGACCCGAGATGGTGCAGATCGACGTGCCCAATGTGGTGGGACTCAGTCTCGATGAAGCGCAGAAACGACTCACCGAGTCGGGGCTTCGAGTCGGGGCCATCTCCTCGAAGGCAAGCCGCACGCTTGTGCCCAACACAGTAGTCGGGCAATCGCCGCAACCGGGCGACAAGGTCGATTCCGGCAGTCCCATCGATCTCATCGTGTCACACTGAGTTTCTTAGATAGACGTTTTTGACTCCCTCGCCGCTCCGAGCATGACCGTCCACGAAATGTTGCATCAGGTCTCGCTGTTCTCCTCCGGCGTGTATCGCCGCGCGGGGGCGCTGAGTTCGATCGAGATCCCGTTGCCGGACGGCAGGCGGCAGGTCATCTACGGAAAGGTGGGAGGCATACGCGGCGCGCGTGTCGGCATGCTCTACACAAAGATCGGCGAGTATACCGCCGCGATCGATGCGCTCGCGCTGCTGGAACTCAACGCGCGGCTCCGCCATGCCCGTGTTGCCTTGCTGCCGGAGAATCAACTCGTGCTCATCGCCACGTTCGAGCTCGGTGATACGTCCGTCCGCGAGTGTGCCCCCATTCTGCAGGAAATGGCCGCCGTCGCCGACGAACTCGAGCACCGTTTTTATGACGACGATGTGACGTAGGTATCTTCTCCAGAAGGAAGAATATTTTTTGGGTTTCGCCGTTCTCTCTTGACATTGGTGTTTTTTTTTTATGTTCTTATGTATTCGCGGGAGCGAATACTTCCAGAACGTGCCATGAATCCGATTTGTTGTGTTCTGTGGTCATATCTCCAATGAATTGGTTTGATGTACTCTGAGAAACACCCGTCCGTGATGAAAGTGCGCTTCGTTTGCACGGCCCATCCGAAAGATGTATCGAAATAGAGACCCTACAGCGGCAATGAGCTTCACTTCATGGTGAGGAGTACATCCCATGCGCAGCAGACATGATCGTGATCGACACAGCTTCACGCACCTTCTCGTTTTTATCAGCGTCGTTATCCTGTCGTCGGTTGCACTCGATGACATGGTGTCCGGAGCGAACCGGAAAGGCAGTTCGTCGGAAGAACCGTCGCACATCGGAAGCATCCTAATCGGCACCGCGGATGATTCCCTGGAATTTATCTGTGATCAAATCTATCAGTATCGCTCACTTGGGACCCTGTACGATTCCATTGCTGCTCGCTGTACATACGGGGAATTGTGTATTCCGGGATATTATGGTCAGGATAGTCTGTTCATCGGTTGGACCACCGAGTACGAATCGCCTGGAATTGAGGCGGCTGCCGGATACCTGAATTCGGTGATTGTTTCAAAACCGTTTCTCCTGACGGACTCCGCGAGTCTTTCAATGGTGCGTGTGATTGCGACGGTTTCGGACTATGAGACGAGTACGTACAGCCTTCCAGACACGACTGCATGGATGTTGGAATTGTGGCGAAAATCGGATAATACAAAGCTCGCTACTATAGACAGTGTCGGAATCTGCAGGGCGGACAATTATCCGATTGGAACATTCCCCAAGTTTTTTGGTTTCATGGATACGATGTCTGTAGAAATGGTCTCCGTTTTTCTCGGATCATATGCAGCGGCGGGAAATCCGGATTCGGTCTACCTGCGGTTGAAAATGAAAAACTGGCACACCGCCAACGACAGTTCCTGCGCGGTGTTCGACGAGTTCAACTGCAACACGAAATGGAGTGCGTTTATGGGGCTGGCGAAGAGCGGAGCCGGACGTGTGTCCGGTCATTCTCCCTCGCACATGATTACCGCGTTTCCAAACCCGACACGGTCCCCGAAAGGAATGCTTCGCTTCGCGCTGCCTTCTGACGAGTATATAACACTCTCAATGTATTCCATCGCCGGGAAATGGATCTCGACATTTTTTACCGGCGCGCGTTCGGCGGGTGTCAACAGCATTCCATTCGACCTCTCAGCGATCGGACCGGGAACTTACATAATACAGATCGCAGCAAGAGATGGAAATATCATCGCTTCACAAAAAGTAATCTATATAAAGTGATAGATGTCCTGGTACCATTAGGAGGAAAAATCCCATGAAAAAGTTTCTATTCTCATTGGTTGCGATTGTTATGGTATGCACCTTCCACTCCATCAACGCCTCGGCAAAACCGGCACTAAATGGATGCGGTGGTCGACTCGGATCCGAACACACTTCCGTAATTATGCGCTGTCGTTGTAACTACAAGAAGGCCATATTAACACAAACAGGAGACGAGGTGATTATTGTAACGTGTAAAGAAGACCGCCGATCTCCGCGCGGAACGGTTGCAGGGGCGACAGTCCTTCTGCTTGTTCGGCGCCGATAAGAAATCCGAGACGGCGCGAGCGGGCAATGATCGCTTCGAGGAAGTCCGGTGTGCTGATAAACGTCTTCGGGCCTTCGTTTGACGAGTCAGAATGGAATTGCGTGGCGTAACAACGGATGGCTTCCAGTTTCTGCTCGAATACGGGACTGATATCCACAAGCAATTCCGCCGCCGTGTCCCAGGTCATTTGATAGGTGAAGAGCAGCGTCGGCCGGTGTGCGTCCTGCGCGTGTCCATCGACCTCTGTCTCTATCCTCGCGAGCCCCGCCGCAAAACACGCGTCGCGCACCAGCGTTGATGCGTGGCGGTGGTCGGGATGCCGGTCCTCGGCCGGGGGCAGCAGCACCGTGCGCGGGCGCAGGGCGCGCAGCACACGGATCACACGCAGGCGGTTCTCCATCGTATTCGCGATGTCGCCGTCGGGAATATCGAGATTCACGCGCGCGTCGAGCCCCAGCACCCTCGACGCCGCGGCCGTTTCGGCGGCGCGTGTTTCGAGCGTGCCGCGCGTGCTGAGTTCACCGCGTGTCAGGTCGGCTATGCCGATGCGGTGTCCCGCGCGCCGAAGCATCAGCAGCGTACCGGAGCAGTACAGTTCCGCATCGTCGGGGTGGGGGGAGAAGGCGAGGATGTCGAGCATTGTGGGTGAAGCCAGAATTCAGAATTCAGAATCCAGAATTCAGAATATTGTTTGACTAAGGTGTGATACGTAGAATTCGTTTTGCTGTGATCCGCAAAATAATCAATGTTGTTCTTCCAGAATCACAGGTCACAACAAATCTTCGTCGTTCAATCTTCTGGATTCTGGATTCTGAATTCTGGATTCTGGCTTCTGGATTCTCCTACTTCGGCATCGCCGCAAGCGACTGTTCCACCTCGGCGCGGCGGGGATCGGTGGGCAGCGCGGCACGAAGATATCCCTCGTAGGCCTCGCGCGCGAGATCGAACTTGCCGCGCTCGGTGTACATCGCACCCTTCAGATACCACGCCTTCGCGGGATAATACGCCTTCGCGATGGCGTTGTCGAGGATGCGGATCGCTTCCCACACGCGGCCGCCCTGGTATTGAAGCGAGGCCATGTTGCAGTAGAATTCCTCGTTGCTCGGATCGGTCGTGATGGCGTTTTCATAGAGTAACAACGCGTCATTCACCTCGCCCTGCCGCGCGCGCATCGTGGCCTGATTGTCGCGGTAGCCGGCGTGCCGGCCGTTGAGCTTTTTGATGCCTTCGATGCAGTCCGCCGCCGTGGGTTTGTCGTTCTTCTGCATCGCCGCGATCATCAGATACCGCAGCACGGCGGTGTTGAGCGGCACGCTGGCGATGACACGCGAGAGCATCGGGATCGCCTGGTCCGGATTGCCTTGAGTAATGAACATGCCCGCGCGCCGTGTCAGCACGTCGCCCAGCAGCAGCCACGCCTCGTTGTTGTACGGATGTGCGCGGACGAGGTCGTACAGCGTGCGTGTGGCCGTAGTGTCGTCGCCGATGGCGATGGACGAGGCCGCGCGCAGCACCGCCGGCCTGTCGGCGAACAGCGCCTCCGCGCGCGCGCGGGCGGAGTCGTCGGGCAGCGCGGCGAGCAGGGTGGTGGGAGCGCTCCGCTCCGCAAAGAGATCGAAGGTGTTCCTCCACCGGTCGCTGCTGCCTTGCTCGGCTTCGGACGATATGCCCGGCGCATAGGCCGTGAGCGGCGCGGCGTCGCCGGCAAAACGCGCGAGTCCATCGGCGGTCATGCCGAGGTTCGACGCCAGTTCCTCCGGCGTCGACAACGCGATGCTGCGCAGATGATACGCCGTGGTCTCGTCGCTGTTCAACGCAGCAAAACGCGACGGCGGAGGAAGAGCGGAGGACGGGGCGCGCTTCCTTCCCAGGAAACAGGCCATCGCATTTTCCGGATCGGCGTTTGCAAGCCACATCTCGCAGTGTGGAAAGACGGCGCGCATCGCGGCGGCGATCGACCGCAAGCCCGCGCTGCTGACGCTTGCTATGGGTACCCATTGCGCAAAGACGCCGTCGTCGCGGAGTCGTGCGCTGATGCGCCCGTAGTGCGCGGTGCTGAAAATGTCGAGTGTCGGGAACGGTGTCGCGAAGGGCTCCGCCGAGATGATGACATCGAACAATTCGCCCCCGCGCGCCACGTATGCCGCGGGCCGCTCGGTATGGCGGGGCAGGGCGCGCGCCACGCTCCTGCGGATTTCACGATTGGCCGTGCTGTCGGCGTACCAGATGTAGGCGTCGAGCGGTTCGACACACACGATGCGCGCCGGCTTGTGCTTCTTCACGGCCTCGAGCACTTTGCCCGATCCGTACCCGAGCAGCAGCACCGACGATGGATGTGTGTGCGCCAGCATGGGGATGTGGCCGAAGCGGTACAGGGCGTTGTGCACCGAGCGGCTGTCGGCGGTCATCGGTGTGGTGATGTTGAACAGCGCGGCGTGGAAGGGATCGTCGTAATCGCGCGATTGCAGGAAGCTGATGCGGCCCGAGGGATAGAACTTCTCGGCGCGGATCTGCAGGCGCTCAGGCGGTGTCAGTGTGCGTATGCCGTCGGTGTGCGTGAGCAGTATGGGCAGCGCGGCCATCAGGAGAATACCCGCGCCCGCGGCCGCCGGAATACGCCACGCGCCGGCTCGCAGGTACGATGCGAGCGAAGCGCCAATGAACAATGCCGCGGCCGCGCTGGTCCATGTCGCGGTCACGAATTCCGGAAACAGGACGACGGCAACAAGCCCGGCCGATGCTCCCGCAAGGAAAAGCAGGTCGGTCGTGCGTGCGCCGCGGTTGCCGACGGAAAAAAATGCGCGCGCTGCCGCGGCGAGAAATGCGGGAAGAAGGATGCTCCAAAGGGCGGTCTCGAACAGCAGCACGCCGCTCGAGGTTCCACCGAAATACGCGGTGTAGACTTCAGCGAAAATGGATCCTTCGATGCGCCAGACGCCCGCGGTGAGCGAGAGGGCGAGAGCCGCAAGCACCGCGAGTCCGGGGAGCAGTCCGCCTCGCCTCTGTAATACGCGGCCCGCGGGTATGCCGAGCGCAATCATGATGAGCAGCGAGGGGACGAGCAGTGTGACGGTCTGTTTCAGCGGCATGCCCCATTCCAACAGGCGCTGCCCGCCGAGAAAGAAGGACGCGGCGAGGGGAAGCAGGATCAGCGCCATGGCTTCCGCGCGCAGCGCAAGTGCGGCCGCCGCGCGGGGCGCGGGCTTGGATGCGGGACGTGCGCCTTTTCCCCCGCGCCGATCCTTGCGGTGTGCGCTCTGCGCCTTGCTCTCCGCCGCTTGGGGGGGCTCACTCTGTGTCGATGCCGGGGCCGGGTCCATGGTGGGGGATTCGGCCGTTGGAGTAAACAGAAGACCGGCGAAGGACAGCACGGCACCGATACCAAACACGAGGCGCACATCCATACCCGTCATCATCCATGCGTGCACTCCGAGCATCAGGCCCGCAGCGCCAAGAAACACGGCCGTGTCGACGCGTCCCTGAGCCATCCGCGCCGCGCGTCCGAGCAGCAGCAGCGGCAGCGTGACAAGCACGAACTGCATCAGCAGCAGATACACAAAGTTCAATACCGAGTATTCTCCCGAAATGAACGCGTATTCGGCGCTCGCTTCGCCGAGGAGTACTATCAAGATTGGAGGGAGTATAACGGATGCGGGACCGAGAAGGCGGTTGAGCAGGGGAGGGAGGGTCCGCGGAATGGATAATGCAACACCGGCCAGCATCAGCCCCGCAAGCGCGGCGAGCAGCAGGGGATAGGTTCCGAATACGGCGGACGGGTACAGGCGTGTGGCCACAACATGGCCTGTCGAAAGTACCATCCCCGCCATCGCGCCCGCGTACATCGACGCGTATCTGTTCAGACCACCGTTCACCATTCCATCCTTCCTTCGTAAAAAACTCGATGAAGCGGTAATTGTAGTGATTTTTCGAGCGTGAAACGAGCGAATCCGGCGTCCGCGCCCCTTGCAACTTTC
The DNA here is from genome assembly GCA_016218045.1 of Ignavibacteriota bacterium. Taxonomy (NCBI): domain Bacteria; kingdom Pseudomonadati; phylum Ignavibacteriota; species Ignavibacteriota bacterium. Next base: position 230,794 of record JACRFB010000010.1, on the reverse strand, counting down.
TCGGCATTTCCTCAACTTCCACGACTTACGCATTTATAGGACATTTCCTGCAGGTGTATATATGACCGAGACCGAAAACCTCGAGTTGTTCGAGGCGCGCATCAATCGCGGCGAAAAAATTGAACCGGGCGACTGGATGCCCGACCGCTACCGCAACGGACTCATCCGCATGATCTCGCAGCACGCCCACAGCGAAGTGATCGGCGCGCTGCCCGAAGGAACGTGGATCCCCTACGCACCCTCATTGCGGCGCAAAATGATCCTCATCGCCAAGGTGCAGGACGAGATCGGACACGGACAGATGCTGTATCGCGCGGCCGAAACACTCGGACCCTCCCGCGAGGAAATGATCGATCAACTGCTCACGGGCAAGGCGATCTATTCCAACGTCTTTAATTATCCGGCCGAGACCTGGGCCGACGTCGCCATCATCGGCTGGCTCATCGACGGCGGCGCCATCGTGAATCAGACGAAGCTGCTGCTCGGTTCGTACGGACCGTATGCGCGCGCCATGGAACGCATCTGCTGGGAGGAGGGCTTCCACCTCAAACAGGGCTACGACGCCATCTGCGTGCTTATGGCCGGATCGAAGTATCAGCGCGATATGGTGCAGGATGCGCTCAACCGCTGGTGGTGGCCGATCATGACCTTCTTCGGTCCGCGCGACAAGGACTCGGTGCACAGCAGCGATCTGATGCGCTGGAAAATCAAGATCAAGTCCAACGACGAACTGCGCCAGGAATTCCTCTCGAAATTTGTCCCCAAAATCCGCGCCTTCGATTTGGTCATTCCGGATCCGGAACTCCGTTATGTGGAGGAGAAGAAGGAATGGGTGTTCACGGAACCGGATTGGGAGGAATTCCACCGCGTGATCCGCGGCGACGGTCCGATGAACAAGGAACGGCTCGGAGTGCGCCGCCTCGCGCACGACGAAGGCCGCTGGGTGCGCGAAGCGCTCGAGTCCTTCGCCCGCTCCACCCGCAACTGACCGGTCGCTTCTCACATCGTTTAACACTTTCGAGAAAGGAACCCAGGAGCTACTCCCGACTCCCTACTCCCCACTCCCAACTCCCTACTGCACGACGCCATGCCCCGCTGGAAATTCACACCCTACCATCAGCCCATCGAAGAGGGCCTCGACCGCCTCTCCGAACCTTTGCCCGAACACGACACGCAGTGGCCCGAATGGGAGGTGTTTGTGCAGCCGAAACGCGGCGCGGCGCATGTGCGCGTCGGCGCGGTGCACGCACCGGATCCCGAAATGGCGCTTCTTCTCGCGAAGGAGAACTTCATCCGCCGCGAACCCTGCGTCAATCTCTGGATCGTCGATACACGCAACATCCATTCGACGTCGTACGAGGACGAGGACATGTTCGCGTACACGTTCGACAGGGATTACCGGAACACCTCGGGCTTCAAACTGGCCAAGCCGACCGCGGGCAAGGAGGACGAATGAACGCCGATCAGAAAACCGCTCTCGCCGGCATGCTGCTTTTCCTCGCCGACGACGAATACATGCTCGGCCACCGCATGTCGGAATGGACGGGCATGGGTCCCATCATCGAGGAAGACATCGCCTTTTCGTCGATGGCGCAGGACGAACTCGGGCATGCCCTCGGCTTCTACACCCTGCGTGAAGAATTGGGCGAGCCGGATGCCGATACCATGCTCTACTCGCGTGTGTCGGCCGATTTCCGCAACAGCATTCTCACGGAATTGCCGCGGGGCGATTATGCATATAGCATGATGCGGCAGTTCCTCTACGACGGCGCCGAGGCCGAACGTCTCGCAGCCCTCAAGGAATCCGCCTACGAACCGCTGCGCGATCTCGCGGCGCGTATGCTGCAGGAGGAGCGCTACCACTGGATGCACGGCACGACCATGGTGCGCCGTCTCGCGGGCGGAGCGGACAATGCGCGCCTTCGCATGCAGAAGGCCCTCGACGCGCTGTTCCCGTACGCCCTCGGCCTCTTCGAACCATACCATGGAGAGACGCTGCTGCGCGAAGCCGGAATCGCACCGGGCGAAACGGAGCTGCGCAACCGCTGGCTCGCGCGCCTCTGCCCACTGCTGCAAGATTTTGGTCTCCTGCCGCCCGCGGTGCAGACAGGCGGCCTGTGGCTGGCAACGGTCGATCCGGTGCTCGGCGGACGCACGGGCGTGCATACCGAACACCTCGACACGATTCTCGAGGCGATGGCCGTGCTGCATCGCGCGGATCCCGGCGCCACCTGGTGATCCGTGCGGGACGGACGCTGCACACGTCTGTTTGCACGATGACTGTACTTGTTGCCGTGTCAGTGTGCCGGGATCAGGATATCCACGACGGAACACGAGGATAGGATGAGCGATATTTCAACGCGGATTTGGGCGGCATTGGAAGAAGTGAAGGATCCCGAAATTCCCACGGTGTCGGTGGTGGAAATGGGGATCATCGATGAGGTGAACATCGAGGACGGCATCGCGTCCATCACGATGATTCCCACATTCTCCGGCTGTCCGGCCCTGCACGAAATACGCGCCGACATCGCCGCAGCGGTGCGGGCGGTGGGCTTCGAACCCGATGTGGTCGTCTCGAAAAAAGCCTGGAGCACGGACCGTCTCTCGGACAGCGCGCGTGAGAAAATGCGCGCCGTCGGACTTGCCCCGCCTTCGTCGCACGCGGGCGATGTCGAGTGGGAATGGTTCTCGGCCGTCCCCTGTCCCTTCTGCGGCAGCACCGACACGGTGATGGACAATGCCTTCGGTCCGACACTCTGCCGCGCCATCATGTACTGCAACGCGTGCAGTCAACCCTTCGAGAAGTTCAAACCCCTGTAGCAGCAACTGCCTTTTTCCGCATGCGCGGAATGTGTAACGTATCCCGAATCGTCGAACATCGGACCTCCGCCATGACCCGTACCCTATATCTCAGTGCCGTCCTTCTGCTCGCAGTGCCCATGCTGCGCGCGCAACAGACCGACTTTGCACCCACCCTCCAACCGGATCGGAGCTACACGTTCACGATCAAGAAGTCGCACAGCGGCAACGACGGCTTCAAGGACATCATTCCGCAGGGCAGTGAACAGACAATTGTGATCGAGACGGGTCCCGCAAATCCCGCCGGTCTTGCCGCCACGATGCGAATCGAGCGTCCCGAAAGTGTGGAGAAGAGAAAAACCGCGGGCGCACCGACGCGTGAATGGCTGTTCAGCTTCCGCGTCCGCGACGATGGCGCGCTTGTCGATATCACGTCGGAATCGAGCGACGGGGAAGTGCCCGAATCGCTCAATCGTACAGTGCTCTCGTCGCAGTTGCGCCAGTTCCTCTTCCTTCCGCGCCTGCAGCTCGGCCCCGCCGCGTCGGCTCAGCCGATCATCGTGTCACAGCGCGCCGCGGCCGATGGCGCGGTCACCATCACCTACGAAATGACACAGGCGCAGGCCGAATCCGCGCCCGACGGTTCGCCCGCCACCATCGTCACGCAGGGCGGTACCGCCGTCTACAGCACTGCCGAGAAGTTCTTCACGCAGCGCTCACACATCGAGACCTCGAAAATGTTTATGCCCGCCGATCCCGCCTCCGGCGAACAGCGCGTCGTGACCATGGTTGTTACCACGAATTACTCTGTGCGTATTTCCGGGAAGTAATTTCGAACGGAAATTCTAGATGGTAGATGGTAGATGGTAGTTGGTAGATGGTAGTTGGTAGCTCCGAGCGAGATCCTACCATCTACTGATCTACCAACTACCATCTACTGTTCTACTATTCCTTCACCCGCATGGAATCCCACGCCAGATACACCGCAAGAAGCGCGAACGCAACGATGGCAAGCATTTCCGCGGGGGGAGTTTCGACCCAGGTCCAGCCCCACTCCTCGTAGTTCGCGCCGAAGAATTTCATGCCGGCGCTCACCACGCCCATGATCGATCCGCCTGCGATGAAGCCCGAGGCGATGAGTGTGCCGCGCTCGCGGCGCGCGGTGTTGATCTTCTCGTCCTTCGACCGTTTGGAGACGAAGTGCGCGACCATGCCGCCCGCGAGTATCGGTGTGTTCAGTTCGAGCGGGATGTACATGCCGAGCGCGAAGGCCAGGGGCGGCACGTGGATCAACTCGAGGATGATGGCGAGAATGGCGCCGGCGAGATACAACGCCCACGGCGCGGGCTGATTCGACATCAGCGGCTGAATCACGGCGGCCATGGCGTTGGCCTGCGGCGCGACGAGCGCGTTTTCACCCGTGAAGCCGTACGTCTCGTTGAGAAGAAGGATCACGCCGCCGACGGAGGCCGCGGCCAGGATGGTGCCGAGGAATTTCCACTGCTGCTGGTATTTCGGCGTGTTGCCGAGCCAGTAGCCGATCTTGAGATCCGTGATGAAACCGCCGGCCATCGACAGGGCGGTGCAGACCACGCCGCCGATGATGAGAGCCGAGATCATTCCGGTCGGACCTGTCAGACCCACCTGCACGAGAATGAACGACGAGATGATGAGAGTCATCAGCGTCATGCCCGAGACGGGATTCGTGCCCACAATCGCGATGGCGCGCGCGGCCACGGTCGTGAACAGGAAGGCGATGACGGCGACAATCAGAAGTCCGGTGATCGCCTGCGTGAGATCGCCGACAACACCCTTCCAGAAAAAGATGAACACGCCCGCAAGCACCGCGACGATCAACCCCACAACAAAACTCATCGGGATGTCCTTGTCCGTGCGCTCTGTCGCTGTCTCCGAGGCCTCGGTCTTGCGCCCAAACAATTCGGAGGCCGCAAGACTCATCGCGCCGGCAATAATCTTGCGTGATTTGAAGATCCCGATCAGGCCCGCCATCGCGATGCCGCCGATGCCGATGTGGCGCACGTAGGCGCGGAACACCTGCGCTGCGTCGAGTCCTGTCGTCTGTATCGACAGCGTCCCGAGCTGATAGGGCAGTTCATTGCCGAGATAGCCGATCAGCGGGATAAGCACGAACCACGAGAGGAAGGAACCCGCGCAGATGATGGCCGCGTATTTCAATCCGATGATGTAGCCGAGGCCCATCACCGACGCGAGCGTGTTGAGCCGGAATTCGAGACGGAAGTTTTCCGCCAGGGATGAAAATCCCGGGAGCACCTTCGTCGAGAAGGTCTCCTTCCACGCGCCGAACGTCGCGACGAGGAAGTCGTACGCGCCGCCCACGAGGGACGCGGTGAGCAGGATCTTCGCCTGATTGCCGCCGCTCTCGCCCGCGACCAGCACTTCCGTTGTTGCGGTGGCTTCGGGGAAGGGCAGTTCGCCGTGCATCTCCTTCACGAAATAGCGGCGGAAGGGGATCAGGTACAGGATGCCCAGGAAACCGCCGAACATCGACGCGAGAAACACCTGCAGGAAACTCGCAGGAAGATTGAGGATGTAGAGCGCGGGTATGGTGAAAATGGCGCCCGCCACCACCACGCCCGACGACGCGCCGATGGACTGGATGATCACGTTCTCCGACAACGCGTTCTTGCGTTTAGTGGCGGTGGAAAAACCGACGGCGATGATCGCGATGGGAATCGCGGCTTCAAACACCTGGCCGATCTTCAGTCCCAGATATGCCGCCGCGGCGGAGAACAGGACCGAGAAGAACATGCCCCAGCCGACGGAGTAGAGACTGATCTCGCGCGGGGTCTGACCCGCGGGCACCAGGGGAATGTACTTCTCGCCCGGCTGCAACGGTGTGTACGCGTTTTTGGGCAGACTGCGTGTCGTGGGCTCCATACGCGATCCTCGAATTGGGTGATGAACTGTGCGGTGGATGTGGCGGATGCTGGGACCCGCCGGTGGGTCGTCCAAAGTAGAGAATTCGAGGAGAAGAGGCAATGTGATGCGCCTGTGGATCCGCTCTGTAACGTGTGCTGTCCCATCCTTGTCTTTCCTGAGTATAGACTTTTGCATTGTGGCGGCACGGCGCTTTCGCTAATATTGTTCGATTCATAAAATGAGGTCCGTTATGAAACATGTGTTCCGGCGCGCGGGTATTGCTGGTTGTCTCTTCCTTGCCGCGGTCCTGGCCGTAAAGGCGCAGGCGCCTTTTGATGTCGCTGCATACAAATCGTATCTGGCCTCGCATGCCTCCGCCACCGGATCCTCGGTCCGCGCGGAGTATCCCGCGCCGCTGTTCCAGAAGCGCGCTGCCGCTGCAACACCGCGCTATCTCGATTCCGTGCTGATCAAGTACCGGCTCACCGATGACGAGCGCGATCTGCTGGACCGCAACGGCTTCCTCGTGACGGAGCGCCTGTCCTTCGACTCCTTCGGCGACGCCTACGGCGATGCCTGGGTAAAGGACATGCCCGTGTTCGTGACAAGTGACGCCATTCTGCATGCCGTGCACATGTCGTACGACGAGATACTCATCGCCACGGAAATGCAGTACCTGATCCCCCGGCTCGAGTCGCTGCTCGCGGCGCTGCACACGCAGGCGCTGCCCGGACTCGAATCCTCCTACACGGGCATGGATGGAATGCGCGCGCCGCTGCGCGACGTGGACCTCTACCTCACCGTCGCGCGCCGTCTGCTACTCGGAACTGATGTCGCTCCGTTCTATCCCGAAAACAAGACCCCCGTATCCGATATTCTGACACGTATCGAGGCCCTCGCGCCGGCCGATGTCACCCTGTTCAGCGGCACCCCGCGCACGCTCGATTTCAGCCAGTTCACCATCCGCGGTCACTACACGCGGAGCATGCAACTCGGCCGCTATTTCCGGAGCATGATATGGCTCGGCCGCACCGAGTTTATGCTCACCAAACCCGTGGAGCAGGGGCCCTTCACACCCACCGACGAGGATATCCAGCGCCAGATCATCGCCTCCTACCTCGTGCGCGAGGCGCTTGACCGCGGCACCTCCCTCGCGACATTGAACGAGATCGACGACTTCCTCGCCTTTCTCGTCGGCGAGAGCGACAATGTCGGCGCGGCGCAGCTCGACGAATTACAAAACGAAACCGGTTTTTCATCGGCCGCCTCGCTGCTCGACATGAATGTCGTCCGCTCGCTGCAGGCCGTGCTTGCAACCAAGCCGTTTGCGGGTCAGCGTATCAATTCGCAGATACTGATGTCCGATCCGTTCGCTCCCGAACAGATCGCGCCGCCGTCCGCCTTTCTGCTTCTCGGCCAGCGCTTCATCATCGATTCCTATGTGTTCGGGAATGTGGTCTATGATAAAATCCTGAAGGACGGACAGAAGGTGCGCCGCATGCTGCCGAAGCCGCTGGACGCGCTCTTTGCCCTGGGCAATGACGCCGCCGCGCAGTTCCTGCAGGACGACATGGCGCGTTTCCACTACGCGCCCAATCTCACGTCGCTGCGCTACCTCATCGACGCATACGACGCGTCGTTCTGGACTTCCTCGCTCTACAACACCTGGCTCGACGCGGTACGCGCGCTCAATCCTCCCGCGTCCCTCGAAGGGCTGCCGCCGTTTATGCACACCGCCGCATGGTGGCAGCAGAAGATGAACACGCAGCTCGCCTCGTGGGCGCAGCTTCGTCACGACAATATCCTGTATGCAAAACAGTCGTACAGCGGCGGAGTCACCTGCTCCTTCCCTGAAGGATATGTTGAGCCGTATCCCGCTCTCTACAGCCGCCTGGCCGTGTTTGCGCGCAATGCCGAGGCCCTGTACAGGACGAAGAAACTCGACTACATCGCGCAGTACTTCAAACGTATGCAGGGCACGATGGACACCCTGCGTGTGATTGCAGAGAAGGAGCTTGCGGGCACCCCTCTTCTGGAGGGTGAATACACGTTTATTCAGAGCATGCTCTTCCGCGTCATGCGCGGTTGCGCACCCGCATATGACGGCTGGTACCAGAAACTGTTCTTCCAGCGCGACATCACCGATCACGACTTCATCGTGGCCGACGTGCACACCGCGCCGACCGATGAGGCAGGCAATCCCGTCGGCTGGGTGCTGCATGCGGGCACTGGGAAGGTGAATCTGGGCTTCGCCGTCGCACCGTCACAGAACGGTGGTACGGTGGTGTACACCGGCGCGATGATGAGTTACCACGAACACACCACCACGAATTTCAAGCGCCTCGACGACGAGCAGTGGAGCGAGTCGATCCGCCGCAGCGAGTACACGCGGCCCGACTGGGTGAATATCTACCTCGCCGACGCACATGGCTCGGGCCGCGTTCCGGGCCCCTCGCTCGAGACCTCTGTCACCGGCATGAAGGATGTGCCCGGTATCGCGATCTCGCCGTTGATTCACACAGTGTATCCGTCCCCTGTTCCGGCCGCCGGCAGTGTGATATCGTTCCATGTCCCGACGTCCGCGGCAGGCCCGGCCCGCCTCGAGGTGTTCGATCTGCAGGGCCGCCGTGTGCGCTCGCTGTTTGACGGCGAAACGAATGCCGGGTATTATTCGCTGCACTGGAACGGCCGCGACGACATGCACACTCCGCTCCCCGCGGGTCTGTACCTTCTGCGCTTGACCGCGGGCGGCGCAACCGACTCGCGGCGTGTCAGCATCGTGCGCTGAGACGTGTACTGAACCGGGAAGCCGCATGGAGGAGAAGATCCCGTACCACACGGATATGACGATCGCCTACGGGCACCTCGAGGTTATCGATGTGCCCGCTGTTGTGGCGGCGAATATACATCCGTGGTTCAACCGCACACTCACACAAGTGAACGGAAGTGTTGTGCGCATCGGCATCGTGCAGGGCGAATTCCACTGGCACAAACACGAAACGGATGACGAGTTCTTTTTTGTGCTCGAAGGGAGGCTGCTGATCGATCTCGAGGACAGGACGATCGAGCTGCTGCCGCAGCAGGGCACAACCATCACGAAAGGAGTGCTGCACCGACCGCGCGCACCCGAGAAAACGGTCATGTTGATGGTCGAAACATCCGATATCAGGCCTCTGGGCGATTGATATTCCCACGCCTCCACTCGGCGGAGGCAGACTATACGTCGCGACGTGTGGGCCGGTGATCGGCGTATAGTGTGGTATGAAGAATAGCGGAATCGTGTGATCCGTGTCGTGTTCGCGTCAGGTCACAAAAAAATACCCCGGAAATCCGGGAACGTTATTCCGTTTGCCGAGTACAAGCTACATTAGGCCGTGTACGGCACAACAGAAACGATCGCATTGCGAAGGAGCACCCATGCGCCCCATCATCCGTGTCGCCGGAATTGTACTCATTTCGGGAATCGTCTTTTTCTTTTCACCATGGCTGCCCGGGAATCCCGGAGAGGAGTCGTCCATGATCAGGGAAACACGCGGAGAGGAGTATTACCGCGAACAGTGGAAACGTGTTGATGAAGCGATGGGCAAGGGCCTCCCGAAAACCGCCCTCGAGATTGTTGTCGCCATTTACGACCGTGCACGCGCCGAGAAGAACGACGCGCAGTATATCAAGGCAGTCGCGTATCGCGTGGTACTCGCGGGCGAATTGAGCGAGACCGGCGAGACGACACTCATCACGGATCTGGAGAAAGAGGTCCGCACCGCGCGGCAGCCCGTGCGTTCCATTCTGCAGTCGTATCTCGCGACGGCATACTGGTCGCATTACCAAAACAACCGCTGGGAGATCGCGTCGCGCACACGTGTCAATGACGCGCCGGATGCGGACTTCCTCACCTGGGACGCGGCAAAATTCATCGACACCGCGCGCGCGCTGTTTCTTGCCTCCATCGAGGACGCGTCAGCTCTGCAGGCCATTCCGATACGCGACTTCCGCCGGATACTCGTCGGGGAAGAGGAGAAGTCCGAGTACCGTCCGACGCTCTTTGATGTGCTCGCCTTCCGCGCCTTGTCGTTTTTCGAAAACGACGAGACCGATCTGCCGCGTCCCGCACGCGAGTTCGAACTCACCACACTCGACGCGCTGGCGACTGCAGACGTGTTCGCGCGCCATGCCTTTGTTGCGCCCGACGAAACGGATCAGCAGTACATCACCGTCCGCCTGTACCAGCAGCTTCTCCGCTTTCATCTGTCCGATCCGTCCCCCGAGGCGCTGCTCGATCTGGATCTTCAGCGCCTGTCTTTCGCACGCAAGGCCACGCTGCACGAGGAGGCCGACACCACATACTACATGCAGCTCGAGCGTCTTGTTGCGGCCTTTGCACGGAATCCCATGGCCGCCGAGGTGCGGTATCGTATGGCGGAATACAAGAACGAGCAGGGCGACCATGTCGCTGCGATGAAAATGTGCGACGAGGTGATCGCCGCATCCGAGGGAACGCGCGGCGCGGTGAACTGTGCCTCTCTCAAAAGCCGCATCCTGACGAAGGACGTGGCCTGCGCGGTCGAGCAGACCGTGCTCCCCGACAAACCTTTCCTTCTGCCTGTCACATACCGGAATATTCCCACGATGTATTTCCGCATCGTGGAAATGAGCGAGTCGGATTGGGAAGAATGGACGTCCTATCGACGGAGCACGGAGGACCGTTTCCGCGACGTGCTGCGCAAACGACCGCTGCGTGCATGGAAGGCGGTCATGCCCGACGTGAAGGACTACAAGACACACACGGTGGATGTAAAGGGGCCCGAAACACCCTTCGGTCGTTTCCTTCTTCTCTGCAGTCCCGACGAAAAATTTTCGCTCGAAGAAAATGCGATCGCGTACACCCAGCTCACAGTCACCCAGCTCAGTCTCCAGAGTCAGGAACTGGTCGGAGGCACGCGCCGCTTCTGGGTGCGCGACGCCGAAAGCGGTGCGCCGCTGGCGGGAGTGGACGTCGAGTTTTCGACACTGCAGTGGGAGTCGTCCACTCAGCGATATACGCGCGTGTACGGACGCTCGCTGCGCTCCGATCGCGACGGCATGTTTGAACTCGAGCCCGAGTCCTCCCGCGACTATGTATATGTGACACTGCGCAAGGGCGCCGACGTCTACCGCGTCGATCAGCAGTTCTACGCGTACCGCCACGGCCGCGACGAGGAGAAGGTCCGTACCATCTTCTTCACCGACCGTTCGCTCTACAGGCCGGGACAGACCATCTACTTCAAGGGTATTGTGCTCCGCCAGGATGCGCAGAACGTCAAGTACCGCGTGCAGGCGAAACACGCCACCACCGTCACGTTCTACGATGTGAACAATCAGAAAATTGCGGAACAGAATTTCCGCACAAATGAATTCGGTTCCTTCAACGGAGTCTTCACCGCGCCCGCGGGCGTGCTCACCGGAGCCATGACGATCCGCAATGAAAATGGTGCGGTGTCGGTGCGTGTCGAGGAATACAAACGGCCGAAATTCGAAGTCGCATTCGAACCGCTGAAAGGCGAGGCCGCGTTGGGAGCCATCGTCACGGTGAAGGGCTCGGCCAAGGCCTATGCTGGATCGAACATCGACAACGCGGCCGTCACATACCGCGTGTTCCGTCGTGTGCGCTTCCCGTATTGGTGGTGGTGGTGGCGCCCGGCGCCCGGCGGCGCCGACAAGGAGATCGCGCACGGCACTGCGAAGACCAACGATGCCGGAGAATTTTCAATCGATTTCGAGGCGGTGCCGGATCGGACTGTCGACCGCAAGGATCTGCCGGTCTTCACCTACACCGTCAATGCCGATGTGACCGACATCAATGGTGAGACGCGCAGCGCGTCCACATCGGTGGTGCTCGGCTACACAACTCTCGAGATCAATGCCACAGCGCCGGAGTATGTAAACAGCAACGAAAAAGTGTCCGTGCCCGTACACGCGGCGAATCTCAACGGCCAGCCGCTGAAGGCCGCGGGCAGCGCTGTATTCGAGCGTCTTCGTACGCCCGGCCGCGTGTTCCGCGCCCGCACACTGACCGCGCCCGACGTATTTGCAATGGACGAGGCCGATTTCCATCGTTCCTTCCCGCACGACGCCTTCAAGGACGAGGCGCGGGAGGATTCGTGGGCGGTGGAAGAGACGGCGCTCTCTGGTCGTTTCTCGACCGACGACAAGGGCAACGATACTTTGAAGCTCGCGGGCTTTAGACCAGGCCGGTACCGCATGACACTCACCGCGAAGGATCCTTCGGGTGAAACGATCATCCTGAAACGTTTCTTCACAGTGTACGATCCTGAAGGAGGCCGGCCGCCGGTGCCCGAAGCGGCATTGTTTATTCCGAAAAAAATGGACGGGCAGCCGGGTGATGTGGCGCGTTTCCTCTTCGGTACCACATATTCGGATGCGCGGGTCCTGTATCAGATCGAACACCGGGGCCGCATCGTTTCGCAGGAGTGGCTGTCGCTCGACAATACCATGCGGGAGTTCACGATCCCCATCCGCGAGGAACACCGCGGCGGTTTGAGCCTGCGTTTTTCGATCGTGCGCGGCTACCGGCACGAGGTTATCGAACGCACGATCCATGTACCGTGGACAAACAAACAGCTCTCGATCGAAACCAGCACTTTCCGCGACAAGATGCGACCGGGCGAGAAGGAGGAATGGCGCATCACGCTTAAAGGCGACAGCGCGGGACGTGTTGCTGCCGAGATGCTGGCCTCGATGTATGATGCCTCGCTCGATGCGATCTACCCGCACGGGTGGAACAGTTTCGCCTGGCCGTCGTTCTGGCCCATGGCGTCGCTGTACGGAAGTGGCTTCGGCATTGCCTCATCCCAACTCTATAGCGAGGATTGGAATCAAACCACGTCCGGTTACTACGTGTCGTATCCGGAGCTGAACGTGTTCCTCCTCAATTACGGCTGGGGCTACCGCTACGGACGCCGATACAAATTGAGTAAACGCGGTTTCGAACGGGGTGAGGGGGACGTCATGTATTCCATGGCTGAAGCCGGAGCTCCTCCGCCACCTCCTGCCGCCGCACGCGAAGAAGCCGTGGCCGACAAGGCACTCCGTCTCAGCGACGAAAAGAAGAAAGACGGCGAGAACGAGGCAGTGGGCGGATTGAATGCTCCTGCACAGTCGGGGAAGGGCGACGACGGTCTCGGCCAGGTAAAAGCCCGCACGAACTTCAGCGAGACCGCCTTCTTTTTCCCTGCGGTGATGACGAACGAGAAGGGCGAATACGTGCTCTCCTTCACCGTGCCCGAGGCGCTCACGCGCTGGCGGCTTATGGCCTTTGCGCATACGCCTGATCTGAACGTGGGGTATTTCGAACACCGCTCAGTCACGCAGAAGGAACTGATGGTGATGCCCAACGCGCCGCGTTTCCTGCGCGAAGGTGATGCGATCGTGTTCCCGGTGAAAATCTCGAATCTCTCCGATACGACGCTCGAAGGCACGGCGAAGCTGCAGCTCTTTGATGCGGTTACCATGCAGCCTATCGACGCATTGTTCGGACTCTCCGACGCCCTGCGGCCCTTCAAGGCGGCGCAGGGCGCCAGCGCGGCGATTACGTGGGCACTGAAAGTGCCCGAAGGCCTCACGGCGATCGTGTACCGCGTGGTTGCCAAGGCCGGATCTTTCAGCGATGGCGAGGAGGCGCCGCTGCCTGTGCTGCCGAACCGTATGCTGGTGACGGAAACACTTCCCCTCAATGTGCGCGGGAATCAGACCCGCACGTACACTTTCGACAAGCTGGTCAATTCCGGCTCGTCGAAGACGCTGCGCCATCAGAAGCTCACGCTCGAGATGACGTCCAATCCGGCGTGGTACGCCGTGCAGGCGCTGCCCTACATCATGGAGTACCCGTATGAGTGCTCCGAGCAGCTCTTCAACCGCTTCTACGCGAACAGTATCGCCGCGCACATCGTACGCTCGAATCCAAAAATCGAGCGTGTTTTTAGCCAGTGGAAGGGTACGGATGCGCTGGTCTCGAATCTCGAAAAAAATCAGGAACTCAAATCGCTGCTGATTCAGGAAACGCCGTGGGTGATGCAGGGCCAGGACGAGGGTGAACGCAAGCGGCGCATCGCCCTGCTCTTCGATCTCAACGGCATGGCCAACACGCTCGACGCCGCTCTGCGGAAGATCGAGAAGGCGCAGGCGTCCAACGGCGGTTTCCCGTGGTTCCCCGGCATGCCCGAGAGCCGCTATATCACGCAGTACATCATCGCCGGATTTGGACATCTGCGCGAACTCGGCGTGAATGTCACGGAGCCGCGTGTGAAGAACATGATCGAGCGCGCGATTGAATGGGCCGACAGGGAAATGCAATCCGACTACGAACGTATGCGCCGCGAGAAGAGCTTTAATCCCGACCTCGATCATCTCGGATACCTCGAGATCCAATACCTGTATGCGCGGAGCTACTTCACAGAGCAGGAGGTCGAGAAAGCCAACCGGCCCGGAGCCGAGTTCTGGCGCAAGCAGGCAAAGAAATTCTGGGCGAAGAAAGGGCTCCTCTGCGAGGGGATGATCGCGCTCGCGTTGCACCGCCTCGACGATAAAAAAACACCCGGCGACATCGTGAACTCGCTGCGCGAACGCGCCATGATGAACGACGAACTCGGCATGTACTGGAAACAGAACGGAGGATGGTTCTGGTGGCAGGCGCCCATCGAAACGCAGGCGCTGCTGGTGGAGGTGTTCGACGTGGTCGCCAACGACGAGAATGCCGTGGAGGAATTGAAAATCTGGCTGCTCAAGCAGAAGCAGGTGCAGGATTGGAAGACGACTGTCGCAACGGCCGAAGCGTGTTATGCCCTTCTGCGCCGCGGCACCGATCTGCTCGCATCCGACAAACTCGTCGAAGTGAAGATGGGCGGAACCCTCGTCGATCCGCGCGGCGATGAGGGCAAGGCGCCCGAGGCCGGGACCGGCTACTACAAGGTCTCGTGGAACGGCAAACAGATCGAGGCGAAACAGGGCAACGTCGTGGTGACGAAGTCCGACAAGGGTATTGCCTGGGGCGCTGTGTACTGGCAGTATTTCGAACAGCTCGACAAGATCACGCCCGCGGCGACACCGCTGAAAATCGAGAAGGAACTGTATCGCAAGGCCGTCGGAGACAAGGGTGTCGCGCTCGAGCCCATCACCTCGAAGGATCCTTTGCATGTGGGTGATCTCCTGACGGCGCGTATCGTGATCCGCGTGGACCGCGACATGGAGTATGTGCACCTTAAGGATATGCGTGGGGCGGGATTCGAACTCGTCAACCAGCTTTCCCGGTATCGCTGGCAGGCGGGTTTCGGATATTATGAGGCCCCGAAGGACGCGTCGGTGAATTTCTTCATCTACTGGCTGCCCAAGGGTGTGCACGTTTTTGAGTACTCGTTGCGTGTCTCGCATCAGGGTACATTCTCGAACGGCATCTCCACCATCCAGTCGATGTATGCTCCTGAATTTGCCGCGCACACGCAGGGGTTTGTCGTCACGGTGAAATAGAACATAACGCTCGTCTGTCCGGCGCCCGCAGCGTGCCGGATGATCGAGCGGAGAACTCGCCGAGGCGCGTGCCGGTGCACCCACCCGATGTGGTCGCCGGCACGCGCTCGATTTTACCGCATCAATTGTACGGGTGTACGGTGCGGCATCCTGTGTGAGTCATGCTGTGATGGTGATATCGGATATGTATCTCCGCGAAACTTGTTTTAGGCGGCCTGCGTACATGCGGCATAACTGTTACAAAGGAACTCCCCATGAAAACGCTTCGTACGTTCATCCTGCTGCCTCTGTTTGCCCTCGTCCTCTCACTGAGCGTTGTCGCGGGCGGTGATTCTGTCAAGGACCTTGAAACATCGATGATCCTCCTTGCCGACGAGCATCCGGTGTTGTTCAAAAGAGCGGTGGATAATTACGTCGCCTGCCTGAAATCCGACAACTGCGGTGTAGTGGAATCGGCCCTCGCGCATGTTGTGAAACTGCGAATTGCGTTTCCGAATGAGTCCTTTACAGACGTATCGCGTGAGGTTACCCGTCTGGCTGCGAGCGGCAGCACACCCTACATCCGCTTCAAAGCCGCGCTGACACGTCAGGTGTTTGAAAATACGGATCTGCCCGACCTTGCCGACCTGCCTGACACCGCGAATCCCGATGCCTTTTTCTCGGAGCTCGGTATACGTTTGAGCCGCACGCTTGTACGTCGTTGAACACCGCGGCGCTGGCCCGCTGAATCATACACTGCGCCGGCCGCGGTACAAGACCACCCAGGAGGACCGGCAATACGACTTGCTCACATCACGGGATTCCGCTACCTTGCACGGCTCTAGTATTCATCACAAAGCGTGCACTGTATGATTGAGATTTTTGGTTTTCTCGTCCAACTGCCCTCGCTCGAGGAGATTGTGCAGTGGGGCGGCTATATAGGACTTTTTGCCATCATTTTTTCAGAAACCGGCCTTCTGGTTGGTTTTTTTCTGCCCGGCGATTCCTTGTTGGTTACGGCCGGACTCTTTGCATCCAATCCGGAAAACGGTCTGAATATCGCGATTCTGGTCCCGCTGTTGTGTGTGGCCGCAATTGCGGGGAACAGCACGGGATATGCCATTGGCAAGCGCGCCGGGAAGGCCCTGTTTAATCGTCCCCAGTCGCGTTTCTTTCGTCGCGATCACCTGCTTAAAACGCACGAGTTCTACGAGAAATACGGCGGCATCACCATCGTGATGGCGTGTTACATGCCTTTCGCGCGCACCTTCGCCCCGGTCGTTGCGGGTATTGCGGAGATGACCTACCGCCGCTTCATCATGTTCAACATCATCGGCGCCGTGTCGTGGATCAGCAGCATGACGCTGCTCGGATACTTCTTGGGACGAACCGTGCCGGGTATCGCGCACAACATCGAATACGTGATCCTTGTTGTGATCGCCGTCTCGGTGTCGCCGCTCATTTACAAGTACATGGTGCACAAGGTGAAGCAGCGCAAGCAGGCGCGGGAAACCGGCGCGTAATTGCCGGCGTTCACCCCGCCTGCACGCTTGTCATGATCTCGTTGAGCTGCGTGCCGTCGATGATTTCTTTGGTGACCAGCGCCTCGGCCACCGCATCGAGCTGCGCGCGGCGGCTTCGGAGAAGTTCGAGCGCGCGCTCGTAGGCTTCGTCGATGAAGCGCCGTGTTTCGGCATCGATGAGCCGCATCGTCTCCTCGCTGAAGTTCCTCTGCGAAAACGGGTTGTTGCCGAGATATGAATCGGCGCCCGGTTCCATGAGTGAAATGTTGCCGACGGTGTCGCTCATGCCGTAGCGTGCAACCATGTTGCGCGCGAGGGTGGTGCAGTGCATCAGATCGCTCTCCGCCCCCGTCGAGATCGACGCGAAGACGAGTTGTTCGGCCGCACGGCCTCCGAGTAATACCACGAGACGGTCGAGCAGGTACTCGCGCGTGTAGTTGTGCCGCTCGTCGAGCGGAGTCTGCATCGTGACACCGAGAGCGCGTCCGCGCGGCACGATGGTGACCTTGGTCACCGGATCGGATCCGGGCAGACTGATGGCGGTGAGCGCGTGCCCGGCCTCGTGGAACGCGGTGCGGCGTTTCTCCTCCTCGCTGAGAATGAGGGAGGAGCGAACTTGACCAAGCATGATGGTGTCGAGCGCAGCCCAGAAGTCCTCCATCTCCACCTGATCCTTGCGCTTCTTGGACGCATAAATCGCGGCTTCGTTGACGAGGTTCTTCAGGTCGGCGCCGGAATTTCCGGGAGTGGCCCGCGCGAGCGCGCGCAACTCCACTTCGGGTGCGAGAGGCACCTTGCGGACGTGCACCGCGAGAATCTCCTCGCGTTCGCTGAGGTTGGGGAGATCGACGGAGATCCGGCGGTCGAAACGTCCGGGTCGCAACAGGGCGGGATCGAGAACTTCGGGCTGATTCGTTGCGGCCATCACGATAACGTCTTCGTTGGATTCGAAACCGTCCATTTCGCTCAGGAGCTGATTCAGCGTCTGTTCCATCTCGCTTGCGCCGCCGCCGTAGAATCCCTGTATGCCGCCGCGCCTGCGGCCTATCGAATCGATCTCGTCGACAAATATGATGCACGGTGTGTTCTTCTTCGCCGTCGCAAACAGATCCCTCACGCGGCTCGCGCCCACACCCACAAGCATCTCGAGGAATGCCGAACCCGCCACATGGTAAAATGGGACGTCGGCTTCACCCGCCACCGCGCGCGCGAGCAGCGTTTTGCCTGTGCCCGGAGGACCGACGAGCAGCACTCCCTTCGGGGACGAGCCGCCGAGCTTCTTAAAATCCTGCGGCCGCTTCAGGAAGTGGATGATTTCAAAGAGGGCTTCCTTTTGTTCCTTCGAGCCGGCAACATCGGCAAAAGTGGTCTTCACCTTTTCCTTCGAATAGAGCTGCGCGTTCATCTTGCCCATCGACAGCAGACCGCCGCCACCGCCACCCTGTGCGCGCATCCGCGCGTTGAACACGAAGAAAAATGCGAGCATGATGCCGAGCGGCAGCACAAACCATATGATCGTGTTCCAAAAAGCCGACGCGTCCTGTACCGCGGTGACCGTCACCTTCTTCTCTTCGAGCAACTGCATGAGCGCATTGTCCGGAACGCTCGACGGTATGGTCACTGTGTAGGTCGTGCTCTTCGCGGCGTCCTTCTCGTCGGTTCCACGCGCGGTTGCGGAGAGCGACTGCCCGTCGATTTCGACCTTCGCGATTTTTCCCTCGGTGACGAATTGTTTGAAGGTGCTGTAGGGAATGGACTGACCCTGCGTGCTCCAATGATAGATGAACTCGATGCCGATCAGCACCGCCAATGCGACAAGGAACCACCGCATCATAGGCGGCATCCGAAGTGTCGCCAGGGGCGGCGTCTGTGTGCGCTTCTCGTTCTCCTTCGTACTGCTCATGTACTTGCTCCGTAAGTCTCGTGCGGCGCCGCGGTATGCGGCGCCTCCATGCGTAACATCCGGCGGGGCCGGAAGGTTCAGACCTATTTCTGTTTTCCCCGGAATTGCACCGCGATGGGCACGCCCTCGTACCCGAACAGGCGGCGCAGCGCGCGTTCGACAAAACGACGGTAGCTCTCGGGTATGTGTTTTGCCTCGTTCGTGAAGAGCACAAACACGGGCGGCGACTCGCGCACCTGCGTCGCGTACGAAATCTTCACTTCACGGCCGGTGGGTGTCGACGGCGGCGGCGTCTCGTGCACGATCTCGAGCAGCTTTTCGTTCAGTTCCGATGTGGAGACGCGTTTGCGGCGCTCTTCATGCACCCGGATGCACAGGTCGAGCGCCTTGTTCACACGCTGCTTTTCGAGGGCCGAGATCGTGATCACGGGAATAAAATCGTGCATCTTCAGCCGTTCGTGGATGTCCTTTTCGACACGCGCCGCCGAGTTCGAATCCTTTTCGATGAGATCCCATTTGTTCACCGCGATCACCACGCCCTTGCGGAGGGCGATGGCCTCGTTGATCACGTCGGTGTCCTGGTGTGTCAGTCCCGCCGTCGCGTCGATGATACACATGGCCACGTCGCATTGCTCGATGCTCTTTAACGTGCGCAGGGTCGAGTAGAACTCGATCGTCTCCTTCACCTTGCTGCGGCGGCGCAGCCCCGCCGTGTCGATCAATGTGATGGGGCGGCTGTGATATGTGAATTCCGAATCGAGCGCGTCGCGCGTCGTGCCGGGAATATCGGTGACGATGGCGCGCGTGATGCCAAGCAGCGCGTTCGTGAATGACGACTTGCCGACGTTCGGACGACCGATGATGGCAAGACGCAACCGCTCGCCGCTCTCCTCGCTCACACGTTCCGGAAAGCCCTTCACAATCTCATCGAGCAGGTCGCCCGAGAGCCGCCCCGAAATCGCCGACACCGGAACGGGATCGCCAAGACCGAGTTCGTAAAATTGCGCCACTTCGAGTTCGTACCGCGGACTGTCGACTTTGTTTACCGCCAGGACGACAGGCCTGCCGCTGCGGCGAAGCAGCGTCGCGATCTCGCTGTCCATGGGATGAACGCCTTCCTGTGCGTCGACGAGAAAGAGCACCACGGTCGATTCCGCTATCGATATTTCCACCTGCTCGCGTATTGCCTTCTCGAACACGTCCGGCGAATCGGGCACATACCCTCCGGTGTCGATCAGCGTGAATTCGCGTCCGGCCCAGTCGGTCTGCGCGTAATGCCTGTCGCGCGTCACTCCGGGAGCATCGTGCACGATCGCGCGCCGCACGCCGATGATCCTGTTGAATAATGTCGACTTGCCGACGTTTGGTCGCCCCACAATCGCCACTAACGGTTTAGCCATGTGTCTGTGCCTCTGTAACTGAATGTCGGATTGTGGATCGAGTGATAACTGGAAACTGTGATGCGAAAAGTTGTGCAGCGGTTGTTTCGCTTATTGTCGCGACTGCCCTTTGCCGAGCATTTTCATGACCACGTATCCGGCGGCCGCGATGAGACCGACAACGATGGCCCATTTCAGCGTCCACACGAGGACCTTGAGCACCAGCACGATGAGAATGATGAGACCAATCAAGAGCAGTACGTATTTCATGGCAGACTCCTTCGTTCAGGAACGTATCCAGCGGATAATTTCGGACAAACCAGGCCTTTTCCCGGTCAACAGTATGCCGACGCGGAATATCTTCGCCGCAGTCCATATCATGCCCGCGATGCTCGCGACGAGCAGGCCGAGACTCAGCGCGATTTGCCAGAAGGGCGGCGTGATGATCGGAAGGCGCAATATCATGATGGTGGAGGTGGTGGGCGGGAAAAACGACAGGCCCACGAGCAGGCCGCTGTCCGGATTCTGTATCGCAACCATCGAGATCGCAAGCGGGAGCGAGAGCAGGATCGAAAGATAGGCCGTCATCTGCTGCGCTTCCTGCTCCGTGCTTGCGATACATCCGAGCGCCACGAAGGTCGCCGCGTACAACAGGAAGCCGAGCAGGAAATACACGATCATCAGTCCGAGATTCTCGAGCGGGAGATTGGTCACACCCGACGTGATTACAAGCACCACGCTGATCGCGGACCAGAAGAGAACCTGCGTCAGACCGAGCAGGCTGAGCCCGATGATCTTGCCGAACATCAGGTCCATAGGTGAACACGACGACACGAGCACTTCCACGATGCGGTTGCTCTTCTCCTCGACCATGCTGCGTACGAGCATCTGTCCGGAACCGAGAATCATGATCAGCAGCATCAGCAGAAACACATACGAGATCCCGAAGGACTCGAGAAAGCCCGATTCCTTTTCACCTTCGGTGGAGATCCTCACAGTGCGGAGATTTGCATGCCTGTTCAACTCGCGCACGCGTCGCGGATCGAGCCCGGCCTTGACCAGTTTATGCGATGTGATGACTTCCGAGATGGCGCGTTCGAGTCCGGATATGTTTTCGATGTCGGCCACGTTGCGCGCGCGGTATTCCACATCGAGCGAATCGAGCGCGTTGCGCGGTATCAGAATCGCCGCGTCAATGCGTTCCATCAGGATGAGCGTGTCGACCGCCGCCTCGGCGCGCGGAAGCGGCGCCTCCGTGGGCAGCATGTGTATATCGTACAGCGCCGGACCCGATTCGATCCGGAAACTGCGGTCGAGAGTCGTGCGTACGCTGTCGGCAAGAATTCCCGTGCCGTCGTACAGCGCAAGACGGATAGGATCCTTCTTTGCGATAGTGTCGCGGAGCAGCATTGGCGCGATAAAAAACAGCGACATGATGCCGGGTGTGAGAAAGAGTCCGATGATGAAGCTTTTTGTTTTGACGCGCTCGATGAATTCCCAGCGCGCAACATGGAGTGCCTTGCCGGTGATCATGCGCGCTGCCCTCCATTGGCGCCCGCGCGCCTTTCGTCGGCGACGCGCCTCCTCGTCCGAATGTAGCGGTAGAGCACGAGCAGGGCGACCGCCGCGAAGCCGATGGGGAAGATCCATTCCGGATCTGCAGCCCGCACGGTCGTTGCCGTCATGTATGCGGTCATCAGGAACATCAGCACCATGCTGAAGAATGCCTTCCGCACACGTGTATCGGCGCTCATGGCTTTGGTGGTCGAGGGCGAAGGTGTTTCGTCGGCGGGCGTCGCCGCGGGCATGCCCACAGTGTCGATGAAAACGGCCTCGAGCGATGGAGCGATGCGCTCGAAGCGCGAGATCGAAAGCCTGGATGCGGCTTCCGTGAGCAGTGCATCACTGTGGGCGCCTTCGTCGAGGACCAGTTCGGCGAAGTTCTGGTCCACCCGCGCGTGTGTCACACCGTGAAGTGAACGCAGGAAGTCGCCGTCGCCCTGAAACTCTATCTGTACCGAATTACGTCCGAAGCGCTGCTTGATGGCCTGCGGCGATCCGCTGAGCACCACGTTTCCGCGGTTGATGAGCACGAGATCGTCACAAAGCTTCTCGGCGAATTCCATCTGATGTGTCGAAAAGATGATCGCGCGTTTGTCGTTCCGCAGTTCCTGCAGCGCGTCGCGGATGATGATCTGGTTCACGGGATCGAGCCCTGAAAAGACCTCGTCAAGCACGAGCAGCCGCGGCCGGTGCAATTCCGCGATAAGAAACTGCACCTTCTGCTGGTTGCCCTTCGATAGTTCCTCCACATTGCGGCGCAGATACGGCAGCAGCGAGAACCGCTCGAGCCATGGCATCGCGGCATCGCGCGCCGCGCGGGCATCCATGCCTCGTAACGATGCGAAGTAGGTTATGACGTCGATGAGTTTGTTCTTCCGATACAGTCCGCGCTCCTCGGGCAGATATCCCACCGCGTTGCGCCGGGCGTTGCCGTCGGGGATGCCCTCAAAACGTACGTCGCCCGAATCGGGCTTGATGATGTCCATGATCATCCGGATCGTCGTGCTCTTGCCCGCGCCATTCGGACCGATCAGCCCAAAAACCTGGCCCGACCGCACGGAGAACGAGACGTCGTCGACGGCGAGTACGTTGGAAAATTGTTTACGGAGATGGGAAACGGTAAGCATGTGCTGCGGGCAGTGAGACTACGGGTTGCGAGTGTGATCGTCAACAAAGATACGAAGAGGCGAGGAGACTGTTGCAGGGGTGCTGCGCCACGTGGTACGCGGCGCGGCCTCGTGTACCTGTGGCAACTTTTTGTTACCTTTTTTCTTCCTGTCACGCACCACACACCCCGCATGAAATATCAGCAAGTCCACACCTCCCGCCTCTCCTCCGCGGCCGAAAAACTCGTCCGCGATGGCGCATGGCATGGGTATGAGACGGATAGCCGCGCGTGGTATCGTGTGGTGGGGAAGGTGGTGCAGCGTGTGCGTCTGGAGGAAAGGGAGGAGGCCTCGCTGCTTGGACTTTTCGATCGGCTCGCGCCTCTGCCGAAAAAGGTGTTCAAGGAGGGTTTTCGCGAAGAACTGACTCTGCGCATCGACGACGACCGATATACGCTCAGCGGCATGTACCTGCGTTCGTTTATCGGATGGGATCTGCTGGCCCGCGCGGGCGAGAAGCTGGGCGTCGGCATCCGTTTTTATGCGGGCAATTCCATAGAATTCTCCGTGGCCATTCCAGAATGGACCACGCGCGATCTACTCCACGCGTTGGTCACTGCGAGGGCATTCGCGCAGGTTGGTGCATCACTCGTGCGTGACTCACGGGAGGGAATCCCACATACCGAGAAGGAAATTCGCGGACTGCTGCACACGGCCCGGGATTTGCTCCTCGAGGAGATCGGTGATACTGCACCCGAAGCATCGGCGGCTGTACCCGCGGGTCCAAAGCGGCGCCGCTCCTCGCAGCCGACACTCTTCACCGACGAGCCGGACGGGGCGTAGGGAACATGGATACCCTCCTGCTGCAGCCCGTTGGAGCGCGGGAACGCGCCCGGGCGGTGGAACACGCCGCCGTGTGTCTTCGACAGGGCGGAGTCGTCGCGTTTCCGACCGAAACGGTATACGGGCTCGGTGCAAACATTTTTTCCGAACGAGCACTGCACGCCGTATTCCGGGTGAAAGGCCGTCCGCCCGATAATCCGCTGATTGTGCATGTGGCGACGCCGGACCAGGCCTCGGAATTAACCGAGGCGATTCCGCCGCGTGCACATGCGCTCATGGAGAAGTTCTGGCCCGGTCCGTTGACCCTTGTTCTGCGCCGTAATGCGCTTGTGCCCGATGTGGTGACCGCCGCGCTCGACACTGTGGCTCTGCGCATGCCCGCGCACCCGCTGGCCCTTGCTCTCATCCGCGCCGCCGGTGTGCCGCTCGCTGCTCCCTCGGCGAACCGCTCCGGTAATCCGAGCCCCACCGATGCGGCACATGTCATTGCGCAACTGGCCGGACGAATCGACGTGATCCTCGATGGAGGACCCTGCCGCGTGGGCATAGAATCGACGGTCCTCGATCTCGCCGCGTCCCGGCCCCGCATTCTCCGACCGGGCGGTGTGACGCGGGAGCAGCTTGAAGACACGCTGCGCTGTCACGTCGCCGCGGCGCGCGGCGGTACGCTCCGTCCCGCGTCGCCGGGCATGAAGTACCGCCACTACGCGCCCGCGCACCCGCTGCTCCTTCTGCTTCCGCGAAGGGATGAGGACGATGCGCAGTTTCGGATCCGTTTCTCCGCAATGGTGCAGCGACAGCGTCTGCGTGGACTCCGCGTCGGAGTTCTTGCGCCGCGTGCCTGGAAGTCCGGTATCGACTGCGATGCATTTTTTTCGCTCGAATCGGGAACTCCTGCGGATTTGGCGCGTGTAATGTATCGGGGGCTGCATGCGTTCGACGATGCCGGCGTCGATGTGTTATGCTGCCCCGGTGTACGGGAAGAAGGCGGTATGGCTGACGCGGTGATGAACCGTCTGCGGAAGGCGGCAAGCTCCGTCATACGATGATGTGGCGGGACTCGTTTATCCTGGCGGATGTGGAGGACGGCGGTATTGTGCTGTCTGACACTCCCGCTGCGCAAACCGTGGCACGGATGTCCCAGCAGCGACAGTACCATCACACCGAAATGCGACACAAAAAAAGGGCGGGAAGGACATGAAACAGGACTCGGGCAGTATCCGCTGCTTCGCGGCCATGTATCCGGATGCGGAGGCGCTCGACGCGATTGCAACCGTGTTGAACCGGCTCCGTTCGAGCGAACCGCGCGTGCGTTGGGAGAAACTTGCGCAGGTGCATATCACCGCAAAATTCATCGGGGACATCTGCCCGGAAACAGCCGCGCGAATATCGGACGGCATCCGCGCCGCACTTGGCGGGAGTCCGCAGGTGCACACACGCATCGATGCAACCGGCGTGTTCCCGCACGCTCGCGCGCCGCGTATCGTGTGGCTCGGATTCAGAACGCCGCAGGCCGGGATTCTCGCGGCAGTGTCGGCCGTCGAGGATATCTGCGCTGCAGAAGGCATCGACCGCGAGAAAAAGCAGTTCACGCCGCATATGACCATCGGCCGCGTGAAGGATCCCTCGATCGCCGCGGATTTGCAAGAGGCCCTGCGCTCCTGTAGCTTCGAAGCTATCCCCGTCACTTTTCGGGCGGTACGCGTGATGCGGAGCACACTCACACCATCCGGCGCCATCCATCAGGAAATCGGACGCGCGGATCTTCTTTCCGATTGACAAACACGACTACGTTCATACTACACAACACAGGCACACAACATGGCAGAAGACAAGGAAGGAAAACTGAAAGCCCTCGGGCTCGCGGTCGATCAGATCGAGAAGGCCTTCGGCAAGGGCTCGATCATGCGTATGGGCGACGGAGTGATCGCCAAAGTCGAAGTGATCCCTTCAGGATCCATTTCGCTGGATGCGGCACTCGGCATTGGCGGGGTACCGCGCGGGCGAATCGTCGAGATCTACGGACCTGAATCCTCGGGCAAGACGACGATCTGTCTCCACATCGTGGCTGAGGCACAGAAGCGCAACGGCATGGCGGCCTTCGTCGATGCGGAGCATGCCCTCGACATCGGCTATGCGCGCAAGATCGGCGTCGATGTGGCGAATCTGCTGGTATCGCAGCCGGAAAACGGCGAACAGGCGCTGGAAATCGTCGAGACGCTCGTCCGATCAAACGCGCTCGACGTGGTGATCATCGACTCGGTCGCGGCGCTGGTCCCGAAGGCGGAAATCGAGGGCGAGATGGGCGATCCGACCATGGGCACGCAGGCGCGTCTCATGTCGCAGGCGCTGCGCAAACTCACCTCGGCGATTAGCAAGAGCAAGACCACGGTCATGTTCACGAATCAACTCCGGTCGAAAATCGGGATTGTGTTCGGCAATCCTGAAACAACCACGGGCGGCAACGCGCTGAAGTTCTATGCCTCGATCCGTCTAGACATCCGCCGAAAGGACGTGATCAAGGACAGCACCGGGAACATCATCGGCAACCGCGTGAAAGTGAAGGTGGTGAAGAACAAACTCGCTCCGCCTTTCCGCGAAGTGGAGTTCGACATCTTCTACAACGAGGGCATCTCCCATATCGGGGATTTGATGGATCTCGGCGTCGAAGCCGGCATTATCCAGAAGAGCGGCTCGTGGTTCTCGTACGAGAACGAGCGTTTGGGGCAGGGGCGCGAAGGTGTTCGCAAGCTGCTGAACGACACGCCCGATCTTTTGCGCCGTATCGAGAACGAGGTGAAAAAGGCGCTCGGCATCGACGCGGCCGATGTAATGCCCGTGGTTGAGGACGAGGAAGGCACCACGGCAGAGAAACCGCGGAAAGGCAAATAGCCGGGAGAAGTGCGCGAGCGGGGCGCCCGGAGGGCGCCCCGCGGCGTCGCTCTCACGACGTTTCTTTTCACCAGCGGTTTGTGCATTTTATAGGGCTTCATCCGTTGAACGTTTGTACGGATCCATCGGCATTGGAACCACTGGACACGGGAACGACGGATGTTTCCTTCATCATTGCGGGATATGTTTCCGACACCTTGTAGCGCGAAGAACCAAACGATTCCATGAATACACGATTCCGATTTAGTATTTCCCGCATGTTGCTGCCGGCCCTCCTGGCCGTGGCCGCGCTGCTGCCGTCCTGCGATAATTCGTTCACACCTAAATCCGATTACAAGGAACGGATCGTCGTGTTCTGCGTGCTGGAACCCTCGGCTCCGTATCAGATGGTGCGGCTCGAGACCACGTACGATGCCGCCACCACAAATCCCGACGATGCTCTGCCGAAGCGCAGGATCGACTCGGCCATCGTGCGCATCAATACCGACCGCCGCTCCTATCTTTTCACCGATACACTCATCGATGTTGGCGGAGGCGAACTGCGCCGTGTGTGGATCTCCCGCGCGTTTGTTCCCGCGGCGGGCGCATCCTATACCATGACCGTGCAGGTACCCGGCATGTCGACGATCAGCGCCGCCGTGCAAGTCCCGGGCCGGCCGTATCTCGATCTCGACACACCCAATCCGTCGGCGGGACGTCTGGGTGTCACACTGCGTGCCGGCGCCATCAGTGCGCAGGCGCCGCCGAAGGGATTCTATTTCCGGCTCTATGTCGAGGGTGAGGCCGTGGTCAACGGCAAGACGGTGAAGCTGCGCCGCGAGGTACCCCTGCGTGTAGACAATGCAAACAACGATACCACCTGGTCGAGCCCCATCCGCTCCTCGTCGCTGTCGTTTTCGGTGGACCATATCGCCGACGTCAAGACGCGGCTCGAAAATGTTGATGGTGCCAGGAACATGCAGATAATCGGCTTCGGCTATTCCCTGGACACTTTCATCTACAGCTACTTTCAGACGGTCCGCGGTTTCGATGATCCCGTGTCGGTTCGCCAGGACAGGCCCGATGTGACAAACATCGTGGGTGGTGTCGGGATTTTTGGCGCCATCGTGCGTGATACGCTCTCGAAGCCGTACGTGACTGTCATCACCAACTAGGCGGCCGCTCGGCCGCGATCCGGGCCATGGAACACCCGATCATCACTCGCATTGTCCGTCAGCAGAAGCGCGCGGGCCGCGTCTCCATTTTCCTCGACGGGGAATTTGCCTTCGGAGCACAGGACGATGTTGTGTATCGCTTCGGCCTTGCGAAAGGTGTGACAATGACGCCGGAGCTGCGTGTGCAGGTGGAGTCGGCCAATGCCGTTCTTGAGGGGAAACGCGCTGCGGAACGTCTTATCGCGCGGCGTCTGCGTGGCTCCGGCGAGATACGGCTTGCTCTGCGGAAAAAGGGCTATGCGCAGGAAGTGATCGATGTCGTTGTCGAGGATTTTACGCGAGCCGGACTTCTCGACGACGCGGAATTTGCGGCCGCATTCGTGCGCGACCGCATGCGCTTCAAGCCGAAGTCGCGCACGATGCTCGAGCGTGAACTCGAGGCGCGCGGCGTTTCTCCATCAATTGTACGCGCCGTCCTCGGCGAACTGCTCTGTGGTGATGCCGAGCGTGTTGCTGCGAAGGCGCTCGCGAGGAAATATCTCGCACGCCGCGCGCATGACGCGCCGGATGTGCTTCGTCGGCGCGCCTTTTCGTATCTGCTGCGAAGAGGGTATTCCGCGTCGCTGGTTTCTGCGGTGCTGCAGGAGTTGATCACCCGCAGCCCGGACGAGTACGTCGAAGAGTGACATCACCGCGTGTCACGGCCTGCACGTGGTCAAATTCTTCTTAAGGCCGGGCGCGGAGTCGAGACTTGCGATTCTAAAACGGCGGGATCAGAAGCCGAGCCCCATCTCCACCGTACATACAGCACCGTGCATACTGTAGTCGAATGCGGCGGTGTTGGACTGGTTTCGTGCAAATTGATAGTCGAGTGCCACTGTGAGATTCTCGACGAAGATCCATCCGGCCTCAAAGCTTTTTTCGATACCCGCTGAAAATCCTGAGCGGATGTCCCGCCGATCGGGTCCGCCGAGAACCGGATCAAGCGAAGAAGGGTAGTAGTACCGCTTGTCACGGATGAATCCGGCAAGCTGCAGCTTCATCGTCCATGGCAGAATTTGTGTGAGGGTAAGAGCTGCCTCATGTCCGCTGTAGGTGTACGGATCGTCCGAAAGTTCGTCGTCGCCGCCGTATTCTGTCCATCCGGCGATAAAAACCGATCCCTGCTCGGAGAGGTTTGCCCGGTATCTGTATCGGAGACTCAAGCCCGTGCTCTCAGTCAGAGATTGTGCAATATTCACGGCACCGCTGAGCTGTACTCCCTGTGTTTTATCGCTCACGAGCACTGGGATGGTTGTCCCGCCGCTGTGTTCGCCCGTCCCATTGCCGCTGCCATTTCCTCCGTTTCCGTTCCCACCGCCATTGCCGCCGCCATTGCCACCCCCGCCTCCACCTCCGCCTGGCCCGCCTCCGTCCACAAGGAGGCCCGACGCGACAGTCGATGCCGGGCTTGATGCAACTGTGGCAGGTGCCGCGGTCTCGTTGGCGTAGTTTTTTATTCCAAGCGAAAGTTCGAGATCGAAGCTTGTGCCGCTCTCGAGGGAGGTGTTGCCTCCCAAAGTCGCGAGGTGTTCAAAATATCCGAGTTCTTGAAATGAGGGATACGTGCGGTATCGCGCCCGGTACGCGGCGCGGAATCCGATGATATCGCCGTACGTGTCCCTGTACCCCGCCGAGGCGAGAAACTGCGAGTAGTCGAAAAGTGCAAAGGCATCGCGACCGAGGCGCGAGTTGCCTGACGCAAAAAAGGAAAGTGACGACGTCTCTTCGCTGTCGAGGGGCTGTACGATCGAGAGGGCCAGCCCGTGTGTCGCGAACTGCCTGTCGGGGAAAGCGGGAACCTGTGTGAAGGCACCTGTATAGCCAGCGGCCCAGCGACCGCTTTCCGCAAAATACCCGAAAGCGAGATCCGCGTCCTGCATCGAGGCGGCGGAAGGGAGGGATGTGCCGAAAATATTGTCCGAGTATCCGCTGCCCAGAGTCAGCGTCCCGCCCCATTGAGCGTGCAGAAACGGCGCGGTGAAAGTGCAGAGGATCGCGATGAGGACGAATCTATTCCAGAAGACCATGATGAGGTCCTTGCGGAGATAAAGAGTATGTGCGAGTGATATTATTTTTTTGCGCCGCGAAGCTGTCGGCCGTTGCCGCGTCGGAATCCAAATCCATCGCAGCGCGCATCGTTGATGCCGTCGCCGTCGCGGTCAATGAAGGCATCACGACGGTGCTGTCCCTTGCCGCGCCGGCGTCCGTTGCCTTCATCGTCCTTGCCTGCCGCATCTTTCCTGTCGTCGATACCGTCGTTGTTGTCGTCCACAAAGGCGGGATCAGCTTTTTTTCCCTTGGAGTCGGGAGCGGTCTGCTCCTGCGCGGGGGCGTCCTTCTTTTCGGCACCCGGAACCGATTGCGCATGCACCGTCGCAGACATGGCGAGGGAGAAGAACAAAGCGAAGGTGAAGATGATCAGGGGTTTCATGGCAGTGTTTCTGAAATGTCGGGCGGCGGTCAGTCTGACCGCCGCCCACGGGGATCGTGAGGGACGCGGGGTGCGCCTCTGGATTATTTGCGTCCGCCGCGGAAGCCGCGGCTTGTGCCTGTGCCTGTGCCGCTGTTCGTCGTGCCGCCTGCGGGGGCCGGGGTGATGCCGCACGAACCGTCACGGAGGCGCTTCTGCGTCTTCACACACGTGCCGTCGACCTGATTGTCACAGATGCCGTCGCCGTTGGCGTCGACGAAGTTCGGGCGAACCTTGCCCTGATTGCCCTGACCGTTGAGGGAGGCCTTGCCCTTGCCATTGTTCTGTGCGAAGGCGCTATTGTCGGCGGCGAGTCCGACGAGGAGGATGCCTGCGAGTGCGAGAGTGATGAGGTGTTTCACGATGTGCTCCTGCGAGATTTTGTGTGAGTGAGTCGCTGCGTTGCGTACGCTATCCACGATATCTCAATCACCGTGCCAGCTCTCATTTCTATGTTTTCTCTCGAATTTCGCCATGTGCTTCTATGATGCTCGACGATATTGTCGAGCCACAACACGAATTGTCGAAACACTTTTATCCCTTCAGACCGAGCTTCTGCATCTTGTATCGAAGTGTGCGCTCGGAAATCGCGAGCATCTCGGCGGCGCGGACCTGATTTCCGCCGCTCCGCTGCAGTGCTTCCGATATCATTGTGCGTTCGAGCTCGTTGACTGCCTCCGCGAGATCGCGTGGCTCCTCGGCTGTATCGCGTCTCTGTGCGGTGCCGGGGATCACAACATGTCCCGGCAGGTCCGCGACGCGGAGTATTTCGTCCCGGGCGAGTACCACCGCGCGTTGCACGATGTTCTCGAGCTCGCGCACATTGCCCGGGTAGGAGTATTGCACGAGAGCGTCCATGGCCTCCCGCGAGAGAGCGGTTACGTGTTTGTTGTTTGCCCGCGCGTATTTCTCGACAAATGCCTGCGCGAGCGGAGCGATGTCTGCGCGACGCTGACGCAGAGGAGGGATGACGATGGGCACGACGTTCAGGCGGTAATACAAGTCCTCCCGGAATGTACCCTCGCGGATCATCTCCTCCAGATTCCGGTTGGTCGCCGCAACGATGCGGACGTCCAGATCCAACGATTCGCTTCCCCCCAGGCGTTCGATGCGGCCGAATTGTATCGCACGAAGAAGCTTCACTTGCAGCGGCAGGGGGATATCTCCCACTTCATCGATGAAAAGTGTGCCACCGTTGGCCTGTTCGAACTTTCCGATGCGCTGTTTCTCGGCGCCGGTAAAGGCGCCCTTCTCATGTCCGAACAGTTCGCTTTCGAACAGGGATTCCGGAAGGGCGGCACAATTCACCACGACGAGCGGCTGGGCGTTGCGTGTGCTCGCGATATGTATGGCGCGGGCGACGAGTTCCTTGCCCGTGCCGCTCTCACCGCGCACCAGCACAGGGGCCGTGCTCGGGGCGACACGGCCGGCGGTGTTGAGCACATGTTCCATCTCGCCGCTGACAGAGACGATGGACTCGAATGAATATCGCTCGGTTAACTGTTCGCGCAGGGCCTTGTTTTCTCGTAGCAGTTGTCCCCGCTCTCGGGCGCGTTCGATCACGAGCACAAGCTCGTCGAGGTCGATGGGTTTCTGGAGATAGTCGAAGGCGCCCGACTTCATCAGACGCACAGCGCCATCGACGCTCCCGTATGCGGTCATGATGACCACCGGGGTGCCCGGACAGTTCTCCGTGCATTGTGCCAGCACGTCACCGCCCGTGAGGTCGGGCATCTTGAAGTCTGTCAGCACAATGTCCGCGTGATGCTCCTGTGCGCGGTGTATGCCCTCCGCGCCCGACGCCGCGGTCGCGACATCAAAACCCTTCTTGCGCAGGAAGCCGGCTATTGCGTCGCGTTGTGTGGCTTCGTCGTCGATGAGTACGATGCGGAATGGATTCATGACCTATGCTCTGATGCGGTGATTACGGAATGAGCCCGGCGGTGGATGCGAAAGAGTGTGGCAGTCGCTTCAGGTGTTCGCGAGCGGCACGCGGATGGTGAATGTTGTGCCACCATGCGCGACGCTGCGTACGTCGATGCTGCCGCCGTGTTCGCTCACAATCTGATGTACGAGTGTGAGCCCGAGGCCGGTGCCGCTGCTTTTTGTGGTGAAGTAGATGTTGAAGATACGGGGGATGACGTCGGGGGAAATTCCGACTCCTGTATCCGATATTGCCAGGAGTGCGTCCCTCCCGTCGCGACTGACGGCGCAACGAAGCGTCCCGCCCGAGGGCATCGCGTCGAGTGCATTCTGGAACAGGTTGATCAGTGCCTGCCGCCACTTCTCCTCGTCGAGATCCACGCGGACCTGCGCATGTTCTTCGCACTCCACCACAACCCCGGCCGCACGCGCCTGCGATTCGATGACTCGAAGAGCGCGGCGTGTCGAGGCGGCCAGATCCTTCGGCGTGGTGCGCAGCGGAGCCGGCCGTGCGAACTCGAGGAATTGGGTAATGATGCCGTTGACACGCGCAACTTCTCCGCGCACCGTGTCGGCGAGGGCGCGGTACTCCTCGGCGTCCTCGGTTGGGACAAACTCGTGCCGGAAACGCTGCGCGATAACGCCGATCGCGTTCAACGGATTGCGTATCTCATGCGCAATGCCGCTTGCGAGGCTTCCCATGGCGCTCAATTGCTCGCGGCGGCGCAACTGTTCGCGCAGGCGCCGCTCCTCCGTCAGATCGCGCGCAACGGCGATTGCAAGCTCGGGGAAGCCGTTTGCGGCGTGGATCACCGAGGTGCTTACGGCCAGGAACATGGTCTCCCCCGCGGATCCTGTCAATGCTTCTTCGAAATTGTTCCCGGATCCCGACCGTATTGCCGAATGGAGCTGCAACGGATCGTCCGGAAATAGGTCGGCGTATGCGGCGCCAGGCGCCTTATCTTCCGCGTGTCCGAACAGGCGACGCGCGGCACTGTTGTATACAGTCACCGCTCCCGCCGAATCAATGGCCACGACGGCATCGGCGATATTGTCGAGCACCAGATCAGTGGACGTTGTGACACGTCGATGTTCTTCGCGCAGTAGGCCGTAACGTTCCTGCGCAAGCAGGAAGCCGATGAGGAAACCACCCGCGACAAACACGCCCAGCGCGATAAATAGTATTCGCCGCATCGCGCGCTGCTGTATCGCGCGGACATCGGCGAGGGAGAGGCCTACTCTGGTAAGCGCCTGGTGATTGTCCGGCAGGTTGATACGCTGGGCGACTTCAAGGACACGTCCCTCGGGCAAGTCGAGGAGGCGTGTCCGCGGTTCCCCGCTCGTCAACGCCGCGAGCAGAAATGTGTCGGTCGCAATTTCCGTGAGTTCGGTGACCGCCTCGCTTGCGCTCAGGATGCCGTCGTGATCCTGCACTGCCGCGTACTCGATGCCTTGTGTGCGTCCCGCCTCCCGAAGCAGACGACCGATGCCGGTGCGTCGGCGAAAATCCAGCACCACACCGTCGTCGATACCCGCCAGAATCACGCCCTGTCCTCTCCGGCGTTCGTGGGCCACGAGCAGCATGGAACTGCGTGGTGGGAGCGCGATGCTCCCCAATGAAATCCAGGTGTACTCGCCGCGTCCGACAGCGGCGATACCTTCGAGAGCGGCGTCGGCAATTGCGGGTGCGACATCGGGGGAGGAGGATGCCATAAGCCGTCCCTGAACGTCGGCAACTGCGAGAAATCCGATATCGTTCTCGCGTGCCAGCGCCGCGAGTCGCGCATTCGTCAGCGCACCGTGTTCTTCAAGATGTGCGACGAGTCTCCCCGTAGCTGTGAGGCGTTCGAGCAGCAGTTCCTCGAGGCGCGCCGACGATTCGGCAATGGTCTCGCCCGCACGGTTCACGGTTGTGACAAGAGTTGATGCCTCCGATTCGAGGGCGCCCAGCAATTCGTCGCGCGATTCCTTCCACTCAATCGCAGCAACACCAAGCATGATCACACCGAGCAGCACTATCCCCAGGAAGGTCCGACGCGTATGCTTGCTCGCTCGGAAGGTGTCACGCAGTCGTGTAAACACCCCTCGTAAACCTGATCGGCTCATGCTCATCCGCGGACGTGCTGTGTGTCGAAGACACGTGGAGGGATGTTCATCAGTGATGGAGGTGCGTGGTGTGTGATGTGCGTGCGTATATCTCTGTAAGATGCGATTCCCCGACAAAGGTTTCATGACGTTGTGTTTGATTTGCAGCCCCCGGCAGGTAGATTGATGCGGTTCGCCCGCACACCGCCATGAAATCCCGAATTACCGTTTATTTGCTCACCAATCGATGGGAAATCGGAGGTGTGCGCACGCATATCATGGACCTCGCCGAGGGTTTGAAACAGCGCGGAGCGGATGTTGCGATCGCTGCGTGGGATGGGGGTGCGTCGCGGCCGAAGGACGTGCGCTTCCTTGCTCTGCGTCTCTACGGCAAGGGTGGCCGGCATAAATCCCTGCGCGGCTTTTTTGCTTCTGCCGATCGGCTGCGCCGCGTGATCCTTTCCGAGGAAGGCCCCGTCATTGTGCACACACATAGCCGCTATACGTTGCCTCTTGCCGCCCTCGCGGTGCGCGGCACCAAAGCGGCGCGAGTGTACACCGCCCACAGCAGCTTTTCAGACCTGGGTTTCTTACCGTGGTATCCACGGCATATCATCTGTCCGTCCGAAAGTGCCGCTGAGGCATTCCGTGCGCATGTGCGTCAGGCCGCGCGCTGCGTGCTCTCCATTATTCCGCACGGAGTGGCCGACTCCGGAATCCGCGTCGCGCGCCCCAGGGAGCTTCCATCGTCAATCCCGTCTTTTGTGTTTCTTGGTCGCCTCGCCGCGGGCAAAGGGGGCGAAACGCTTATCGATGCGGCGGGACGCCTCGCGCTGCGTGATGTCGACGCATTCAGGATTGTTGTTGTGGGGGATGGACCGGATCGGGACGCATGGGAAAGGCGTACGCGTTTGAGTGGTATCAAAAGTCTGGTGCATTTTGTCGGCGCTGTCGATGATCCGCGGCCCTTCCTGCAGCACGCGGCAGCCCTCGTATTTCCGTCCACGGAACTTGAGGCCGCGCCCATGTCGGTGCTCGAAGCGATGGCCGCACGCTGTCCGGTGCTGGCGAGCGATATTCCGCCCCTCCGAGAGCTACTCGCGGACGGCCGGCGCGGATTACTCGTCGAGCCCGGCAATGCGGACGCGCTTGCCGCGGGCATGGAACGGGTGCTGCGCGATCCCGCAGCGTTCACCCCGCAAATGGAAAACGCGCACGCGGAAGTGCGTGCGCGTCATTCATACGAAACGATGCTCGAGCAGACGCTCGACGTCTACAGCGCGTCCTGCGGTACGGGCCTTCCCATGTCGCGATAAATCATCTCGATCTGATTCACTTCGGCCTTGACCTTTTCGTTGTTTGGTTGCAAGGCAAGTGCGCGGCGGTATTCCACCAGAGCGCGGCGGTATTTGCCCTTGCGCGGTGTGACGGGGCTGTCGTACACCATGTAATTGCCGAATGCCGTATATGCCTCAACGAGCGCGTCGCGCGTTTTCTCGTTGTTCTTCGCGTCGTACACCGACTTCGCTTTGTCGACGGCATCCTGGTATTTCTGTATCTCCGGATCGATCTTTACAAGGGCCTCGTTCGAGATGTCCTGTGCGGCGGGAGGCGGGGTGGCCGACGATGGCTTTGTGCCGCCCGCGGGCGTGTCGGTCTTAGCTGCGGGTTCCTTGCCGCAGGATGCGAGCAGAAGTACAACGATGGCGGCGGTGATGAACTTGGTCATCGGAATTTCCTTTTTCGTGTTGAAACGTGGCTCTCTCTCTCCGAAACAAACAGTATCAACCGGCCAAAAGTTCTCCGATTTGGCGTATCAGTCGGGATTTACGACTTCAGCGCATCAGAGATCAGCACTTCAAGCGCCTCGCATTGCGCCGAGTGTGAAAAGCGCAGCATGGCCTCGTGCCGCGCCGCGTCGGACAGGGTGCGGGCGAGGACGGAATTTTCGAGCAGTTCTTCGATTGCCGATGCGAGCGCTGCACTGTCCGCGGGCGGGACGAGCAAACCAGTCCGTCCGTCATCAAGCAGCTCCGGCGTGCCGGCGCTGCGTGTGCCGATGACCGGTAGCCCCGATGCCATCGCCTCGATCGTCACAAGCCCATAGGTTTCGGAGAGACTCGTCAACGCGAAGATGTCCATCGCCCTGAACGCTGTTTCAACATCAGGCCGTGCTGCGTGAAAGAATGTGGCGTCCGATATGCCGAGCGCCTTCGCACGCGCTCGCAGGTGTGCGGCCGTGTTTTGTGATTCGCCGGCAGTTTCGTCGCCCACGATCAGTGCTACGACGTTCCTGCCGCGGCGGCGCAGGATGGCGAGTGCTTCGAGGAGGTGCACCTGGCCCTTCCCGTAGTCGAGCCGCCCGACGTTGCCAATGACGACGACATCGGAGGGCAGTCCGAACACCGTCCGCGCAGTCACGCGGTCGATGGCAGGTTGGATGAATCTCCGCAGCTCGATCCCGTGAGGAATGACGCGGATCTTCTCGCGTGGGATGCCTGTGGCCTGATGTGTCAGGTCGGCAAGACCCTGCAGAGGTGATACCCAATAGCTCAGCTTCGAAAACATCCATACGTGCAGCGGATCCCGCTTGCGTCGTCCGGGCTGCATGTGCTGCAACATCACCAGCGGGCATGCGGGTCTGCACAGCCATGCTCCTCGCACGGCAAGTCGCAGGTCGCGCGAGGAATTCACGAACATACATCGGATGTGTTCGTCCTCTATTCTCCGCGCATAGTTGCGCACGGATGCCGCGTCGATGACTGTGAGGCGATCCCCGCTCGTTGCTTCCCAGAGCGGATGAGTGCTACCGGCAAACAGGTACACCGGCCAGCCGCGCTCGGCCATCCACTGTGCGAGCCGGTGCGCCATGAGTTCTGCGCCTCCGGCAGCGTTCGACGATGTCAAAAACCCGATGCGCGGCCGATCGCCGATCATGCTGCTCCGGGTGTGCGCGCGGGCCGGTATCTCACCCGGCTGCCTACTCCACCTTCCATTCCACCGTGTAGAAGGTCAGGTCGCGCATGGACACCTTGAAGATCGCCGTGCCGGGAATCACGTAAATCTGCGTACGTTCCTTGCCCTCGTACTCGACCTCGTACTGATAACACGTGTACGCGCTGGTGGAATCGTAGTGCTGTACGACACAGCTCTTGCTCACGACACGCACGGTGTATTCGCTGCGCGGAAAGGTGCACACCGAATCGACACGCGCCGGGTATGGCAGTGTGAACATCATTTTCGGATATCTCGTCCCGTTCGAATCGAGGATCAGGTTGCGCTCGTAAAAGGTCAGCCCCTTTCCTTCGGGACGTATCAATGCCGGGAAAGCCGCCACGATGGGATTCCCGGGATGTGTGCCTTTCGGATGGAAATACAGGTACGGAAGTTCCCAGTACACCAGCCCGCTGAAAGTCTGCTGCAGTGCTGTGACTGCCGAGGGCGACTGAGGCCTGCCGGATTCAGGGACGGCGATATACTGCCATATGTTGCCGGTTCGCAAGGGCAGCAATGAACGCGCGGAGTCGATCTCGACCACCACTTTCGGCTCACCGCGACGCAGCGGCGGATCGTCAGGGAAGTCGCAGCCGGAAATCAGCGCCAGTGCCAAGGCGAGCAGCGAGAAAAAGCGCGCGGTCCGTTTCATGTTGGTGAGCTTCAAATTTCGATTGATGCAATTGCCGAACGTCCGGTGCGGGGAGGCCGGTACTGCAAATATACTCAGAGTCCGATCCAGGTGAGAGTGTGATACGTGACATCGTCCTGATCGATGCGGAGAAGCGCCTTGCCTGGAAGAGCGTAGATAACCAGCTTGCCGTTCCTGTATCCTGTGACGTCGTACCGGTACACGCGTCTCATCGCGCCGGTATGGTCCTCGATCACCGTGTCTTTTGCAGCCACAAGGACTGACACGTTACCGGTCGGACCGTTTGTCTCGGCGGTGCGCGAACCCACTTGAGCGGGATACGGAAGAATAAACGCGTATCGCGGTGATCGTCCGGGCTCACGCAAGGTGTCGAGAGGAAATTCGTAGAAGGCGATGCTTCTGTCGACTTGGCGGAGCAGTAACGGCATGGTCACGCCGAATCGTGAGGGTGCATCGGGAGTGTACCCGAAAGGAGCACGGAAGTACCGGGTTCCGGCGATGGTGACATCGGAGGGATTCAGCACATAGGTCTGCGGCTGTTCGCCGCGCGGCACAGCCATGTACACCCAGCTTATGCCGCGTTTCAATTCCAGAAGCGACTGCGCACTGTCGATGCGGCTCGGTTCTGTCACCACGGGAGGCACTATCGGCTTCAGCGGCGGATCGTCAGGAAAATCACATCCCTGCACGCAGAGCAGCCCTGCGAGTGCCAGAATCACTGAAACTGTCGCGAGGCGCCTGTTCAAAAAACTACTCCGATTCCGTAATGAACGCCGATCTTGGTGCTGACCTCGGACTTGAGATGCGACACAGCCGATGGGACAGCGAAGACGCCGATGTTATGGAAGAGCATCACGCGCACACCGATGCCGATTTCCGTGATCGTCGAAACATTCGAAAAGGCCGCGGAGGCATGAATGATCGGTTGCACGGTGCTGCCGCCCAATGTGAGCCGGGCGTATGGACCCACATATCCGTAGGTATAAGCCACGACCCCGCCGTATTCGTTGATACGGTCGACGTCCACCTGCGGCCCGGGCGTCTCGTGGAACGAGTCCTGCCCCCCCATGATTCCGAGTTCGAGGGCGTGAGAAATACGGTACCCCACACGTATGCCGATATGTGTGAACATGTGCCGCAGGGATTTTTTCTGATCCACGGGGAATTGATACGCAAAACCGCTCTCGGTGGAAATGGTGATGCGGCCGGTTGAGCTGACGGTTATCGCGGGAGGCCGTGTCGG
Organism: Ignavibacteriota bacterium; assembly: GCA_016218045.1. Taxonomy (NCBI): domain Bacteria; kingdom Pseudomonadati; phylum Ignavibacteriota; species Ignavibacteriota bacterium. The sequence goes on along the minus strand of JACRFB010000010.1, from coordinate 191,824 downwards.
CGTATAGGATCCCGCGGATTTATCCTTCGTGACGTCGAGCGTGCCTGTGAACAGCGGCCCGCCGGCGGAGTCGATGGCGTGAAGCGTGGCCGTGTACTTGCCGTCGGGGACGCTGGCCGCGTCCCACGGAATTTGGTATACACCGGCCTCACGTCGCCCCTGATCCAGCACACGCGTGCTGCCGTTCACTACCACCGAGAGGGTGACGACGGATGTTGCGGGAACGGCGTACGAAAGCCGTGTGCTGGCGGAAAAGGGCTCAGGTGAATTCCGCGAGAAACCAAAGTGACGCGGCGTTTCGAGCGTGATGATCAACGCTTCATCGAGTGAGGAAGGGACGACCTCATCAGTTGAGTTCTTGAGCGGTTCCCAGGTGGGGAGTGCGAAATGCAACGGTTCGTTCCCGACGATGTCCACGATCCGTGAAAAGACTTCGCTCTGCTGCACTGTCAGAATGGTACCGTCGAGGGTCACCACCGCGCGCTCCAGGAGTATGCGCGCGCGGAGGGAGCGGCCCGCATATGCGAGCGGTGCGATGGAGGCGCGGATCATGTATTTGGTGCGATCGTCGCTCGACGACACGTGACCTGCTGCCTCGCCGGCGCGCGGCACGTCCACCACGAGCCCGCCGATGAAAAACTTCTTCTGAAGATCGGCCTCGGAGACGGGCTGTGTGCCTTCCACCGGTATTTCCTTCGCGAAGGCGAGCGGATTCGCCTGATGCAGCGGGATGGGGCCACGGCGGTACGTGATGTCACGGCCCTCGAATCGCCGAATGTATTCTACCGCGCAATCGAGCAGGGGAAGGACTTCAGTGGATGTGCTGCCCAATGCCTGCACGGTCTCGCGCATGAAAATATCGTTCGGGGCAATGATGTCGTACCCGTTGACGTCCTGTCCGCGCGCAACTCCCCCCATGAAAATGGGAACGGCAAACGCGAGCGTTGCGAGAACGAGCGCGACGGGAAGGATGCCGGGTCGGTTCATGTGTCAGTTCCTGATGCGGTCGCTCGGTGTCAGGCGCACTTTTTCAAGCGAGGCCAGCATGACGTTGTATTGCTGGAGGTACGGGTGCGCGTCGGCAATACGTGTTTCGATCGGGGCGGCGGGAGTCTCGTCCTGCGCCACACCTTCGCTGACTGTCGGCACAGTCTCGTCGTTATGCGTGGGAGGGACCACGATGGTCTCGGCAACATCCACGGCCGGGGCGTGGTTCGCGGCGGGATCGGGTGTCGGTTCCGAAACAACCGGGGTGGCCTCGCGTTTGGTTATGTACACCGGCTTGATGACATCGCGGTACTCGGTGATGGTCTCCGTGCGAGTGACAACAACAGTGTCGATCCGCGCGGCCGAAAATGTCTCGGAGCCCTGGTTGCCGGAACCGGCGGGCCGGAAGAGCAGGAAAAGGATAACTGTGGCCGCCACGCCCGCGAGCGCGGTGCCGAAGAGATGCGCCCATCCGAAACCACGCGGACGCGCAGGCAGGACCGGAGCGGAATGTCCGGGTAGCTGCGCGACGGGAATGCTGTTTATGCGCTCCAGCAGGGCGTTGCGCGTCTCGAGCGGCACGGCCGTCGCATCGCGCAGACCGCGCAGTTTGAGGGACATCGTCACATGTCGGCGCAGCAACGCGGCGACGTCACTGTTGTTCTTGCACGCCTCGAACAGTTCGCGTTCCTGCTCCGGAGTGCTTCCGCGGTGCAGGTACGAGACGATCAGTTCTTCGATGCGATCATTCATAGTCGTTCAATATGGGCTGAAGGAGATGATGTAATTTCTGTTTTGCGCGGAAGATCCGGACCTTGACGTTCGAGAGGCTGGTACCGGTCAATTCGGCGATTTCTTTCAGGGAGTATCCTTCGAATTCGGCCAGGATGAGTGCTTCGCGATGTTCGGGAGACAGTTGGCTGATCCCCCAGTGGAGATGTTCGATTTCGTCGCTGTACTGTGATGACTCGGCTGCAAGTTCCAATGACGGATGTTCGTTTTCGTCTATACGCACCGAGCGGTTGTCTACTCTTTGTGTCGCCTTCATCGCGTTCAGACACTCGTTTCTCGCGATCCGGAATAGCCAGTTCGTGAGTTTGTCGGTGTCACGTACGGTGTGTAGCGATTTGAATGCCTTGACAAAAACCTCCTGAAATACGTCGTTTGCCTTGTCACGATCGCCGATCACGTAGAGGCAATACGCGAATACACGCCGATCATGGTCGGCGTAGAGCTGGTTGAAGACCCTCCTGCGGTCGGCTTCCGTCATGCGGTCTGGTATTGAGATCCTGTTCTTCGCGGGTGAACACTGTTCTCTCCGTTGCCCTCGACAATCTGGGACAACGGTAAAAAGACAAAGTCCTGAAGTCGAAAGTTACACCGGAAATCCTTGCATCTCAATGGTTTCGGGGGAAAACGCGTGCATTCAGGAGATTGGAATCGTTTCGTGTAAGTAGAAGTTTAGTGCAGTACGCACCCCCTGCTTGGATTTTCTCCTCATGAAATGGCATGTTTGTGCTCCGCCGGCCCGGCGGTGAAACTGGATCAGGAAAATCATGCAAAAAACACGAAAGTCACAACAAAGCGGCGGCAATCCGCTGCGCACACGCCTCTTGATTGCCGTGGGCATCCTTGCGGTTGCAGCCCTGCTTTATATCGGACGGACAATCTTTTCTCCAAATAGACAGGAAAGTACCGTGGAACGAAGCGAATCATACAATCCGGTACAGTCGCCGCTTCGTGCCGATGCATCCCTCACCTTCGCCGGTGCCGATGGTGCCGGGAAGTCGTCGGTGCAGGTGGAAGTGGCAAATGACGATGCCTCACGTACGCGTGGTTTGATGGGACGCACTTCCATGAGCGAGGATCAGGGCATGCTGTTCATTTTTGAGGATACGGACGTCCGGTCCTTCTGGATGGTGAATACGCCGCTTTCTCTGGATATTATGTTTGTTGGTGAAGATATGTCGATCGTGAAGATTCACCAGAACACAACGCCGTATTCCGATGCGTCTCTTGAATCCGGCGCCCCGGCGAAATACGTGGTGGAGACCAATGCCGGGTATTGTGCGCGGCATGGTATCGTTGAAGGCGACAAGATTCGTTTTACAATGAACGGTGCGAAGTGAGTGCGCCTCCGGATACTGCCGGTATGGATCGGAACGCGCGGAAGGTCCGCGTATTGCTCCTCACGTCCATTGCCGCCTTCCTCGTGCTCGGTACGGTTGCGGCCATCTACGTTATAAAAGGCGGCGAGGATGCTCCGGCATCACCCATGGTGTGTGAAACCGACAGTACATCACGGACGTCGCGCTTGTTCCGTAGCGCTCTCCCTGATCTTGCGTTGTCAGCGCTCGATGGCACGCCAGTTTCGATACGGTCGCTCGCAGGACCCTCGCTAACAGTGCTCGTCTTTGCATCCGCCACCTGCCCGTGTTCCGACGGGTACACGGGCCGCCTGAAGGAGCTGTTGGATATGTACGCGCCGAAGGGTGTGGGTTTTGCCGCCATCGATGCAAATACGGATGAATCCATCGATCAGATAAAACGCTATGTCACGGCGAAAAAATACCCGCTCACGATGTATCGCGACGAATTGCAGGCCGCCGCGGATTCGATGGGTGCAACGGTGACGCCGGAAGTCTTTGTATTCAGGCCGGACTGGACTCTCGTCTACCATGGCCGTATCGACGACGACAAAAGCGGCATTCTCGTCGAGGAGCGTTCGCTCGCCCTCGCGCTGGACACCCTTCTCATGGGAACGGCGCTGGCCGCGTCCGAGAAGCCCGCGCGCGGCTGCGCGATCCGACGATAGCCCTCCGGCAGACGCATGCGGTCGGCATAAAATGAAACAGCCGCGGCGAGACGCCGCGGCTGTTCAAATAAACGGATCAGCGAGTCTTATTTTACGTACGGGAAATTCATGCAGTCCGTCGGAATGAAGGCGGTCTTTTTCGCATCAACCATCTGCTGGTGGATGAGCGCCTGTGTGCCGAAGCTGAGTGATTTTGCATCGTAGCCGAGGACGCGCAGAATGGCGGCCACGTTCGCGCTGGTCTGACCGGTGTAACAGTACACCACGATGGTCTTGTTCGTCGGAAGGGTCTTGAGGAAGGTCGAGAGTTTCAGGTCGGCCTTCGGTGTATACTGGATGGCGCCCGGGATGTGTTTCATGCTTGTATAATCCGCAAGCGTCCAGTAGTTGACGATGTAGTACTGGGTCGGATCCTGCATAACAGTGGAGGCCGCGATGGAGCACTTCGAGTAACCACCCGCGAGGAGGGAATCGAGGCGCACCTTCAGAATTTCGGCGCCTGTGGTTTTGCCGGTGTTGATGGTCGGCATCGTGCCTGCGGCCGCCTTTGCGGTGACTGCATCGGTGAACTGGGTGGCATATTGGCTGTTGATGTTGGCGGTAATCTTGTCGAAATCCGCGTGCCATGACGACATGCCGAATTTCATCGAGAACACAGTGTTGTAGCCGCTCATGCGAAGGACTGCCGTGGTCCATGCAGCCGACTGGCCCGAGTAACAAATAACAACGATTTTGTCGTACGAGGCGGGAGTGATGGTCTTCATATACGTGAGGATGTCGGCGATGGCGACATTCACGGCGCCTGCCACATGGCCCTTGTCATAGTCGGCCTTCGCGCGCACGTCGATCAGATGAAACTTCTTTACGCCGTCGAGATCTTCCTTCACCATCTGCGCTGTGACGATGGCGGGACAATCCGTGTTCAGATATCCTGCATCACCGCCGGCAAGCAGCTCTTTCACGAGAAGATCCGCCTCGTCTATTGCGGGCGGAACGACGGGATCGTCATCCTTGGAGCAGGCGCTCACAAAGAGCATGACGGGGATAAGAAGTGCGAACAGCTTTGTGTAACGATTCATGAGGTACTCCGATACTGATGAGTGATGGGGTGTATTATTGGGTGTTGAACGAGTGCTAATTCCAACCGGCCGGGAGTGTTCCGTCTACAACGACGGGTTTGTTGGCCATGACTTCCCAGGATTTGAGATCCGCTTCGAACAGGAACCAGTTCTTGTTGCGGCCGTTCTGAATATGACAGGCGTCGAAGCAGGGTTTTCCGGACTCGATCTTGGTCCTGTCTGTCCAACGTTGAATATTGTGCGGGGATGCGAGTTTGAAGGTCGGCGCTGCGTCGAAGTTGGCTATGAGCGGGATGCCGTAATTGCTCCAAGTATCCGGTGCAAACGGCGCGTTGCGAACGACGACGTATTTGAAGCGTTTCGTCTGCGGCATCGCGTTGCGGCCGATCTTGAACGCGAAATACGGGCCGTTGCGGACGCCGGTGCCCACATGGCAGGAGCCGCAATTCTGGTATTCCTGCGAATGGCATGTGTAGCAGCTTATGTCGTTCCAGTGTTTTGAATGATACGGGTTGGCGCTTGCCTTCTCGGCGTGGCAATCCTCGCACTGGGGCATGTCGACCATTTTATACCGCTGATTGTATATCTTCCCGTCGCCGTGCATTTCCTGTCCCTTGTGGCAGTTGATGCAATGGCCACCCGGGAATTTCGAGTAGTGCACATCCGGGCGAGTTCCGAACGCCTCGCCGAAATACGCGTTCGCGACGCGGGCCGAGTGGCAGGCGGTGCAGTTCTCACGCATATCCGGTATGCGTTTGAAATCGTGGGCGGCGAGAAAACCGCCGAGCGCCTGACGCGGACGCATCACATGACATTCGCCGCAGGATGCATGGCATTTCCCGCAGTTCTTATCATATCCTGTCTTGAGCATCTCCGGGAATGATGCATAATCCGGAAATCCTCCGCGCAACGCGACCATGTGTTTCTGACCAAAGCCCTGAGTGTGGAGACTGGTGAGATCTTTCGATGCAATCGCGGGATGGCAATTGCCGCAGGCGTTTTGCGCGTCCTTCGAAGGAGCGGCGATAAATCCGCCGGCATGAGCCGCATTTTTATCGGCCGCCGGCTCAACGCCGCCGTGGCAGGCAACACATTTCATTTTCCCATGTGTGGATGCCAGGAATTTCTGTCCGTTCGGCCCGCCGATATAGACCTTCTGCCAGGCCTCCATCTCGGGGAGCGTGCCGCCGCAGCCGCCTTCACCGGGAGGTGGCGGTGGATTCGGTGCAGCGACTTTCTTCAGTGTCGCTTCGCTGCTGTGACATTCAAGGCAGGTCATCGGACCCGCTGTCGGATCCGTCGGTGCGGGAGTCTCGTCGTCCTTCGAACATCCCTGGAAGAACACAAGAGCTGCAAAAAGCAGCATGGGGAGCACGGTCAGTTTCATAGGTGCGTATCCATTCTTGGATGTGAGAAAAGTGCGGGTATCAATGTCGCATTTCGACGTGCAGAGGGACACGAAATCGCCGAAATCGCGTAATCGGCGCATATCTTGCTCTGACGATTATTTAATATAAGCAAATATAGTGCCCGTTACGAATTGACACAGGCACTCTCCAGTCCCCAGTTCCTAGTTCCCACTCCCCAGTTCCCAGTTCCCAGTTCCTAGCTCCTAGCTCCTAGCTCCTAGTTCCTAGTTCCTAGTTCCTAGTTCCTAGTTCCTAGTTCCTAGTTCCTAGTTCCCGATTCCTTGCTCCTCATCCACGAAACACGTACATTTATTGACCCATTGAAGGCCAAGTCCTTCGCAATGCAATGATGCTCAACCCCGCCAGGTCCGGAAGGAAGCAACGGCCAGCACTCGTTCATGTGACGAAGGGGAGCTTGGCCTTCTTTATTTGCCGCGAGCCTATTTGAGAAGGGAAATACGCCTGGTATCCCGCGAATCGGGTGCGATAAATTCGAGGAGGTAGGAGCCGCTGGCCAATCCGCCGCCGTCGACGACGGTCTGGTGTTCGCCGGCTGTTGTGCTCGCGACGGCGGTCTCACGCACAAGTCGTCCAAACGTATCGTACAACCGAAGGACAGCGGGACCGTCCAAGGCCAGTCTGTACCGGATCCGTGCAACGGGATTGAAGGGATTCGGACTGACGGCGAGCAGCACGCTCTTCTGTGTGCTGCGGATCGGTGCGCGCTGCACTGCCTGTCGGCACACCCCGTTGATCGTGATGGACGAGTTGTTGCCGGCGGTGATCGTACAAGCGGGATCGACTTCCACCGCCTGAATCACAAAGGGTGTTTTGACGCTTTCTGTTCTGTCGTGGGCGGAGAAATGTGCAAAGGCGAGGATGCCCGTGTCGCGTACAGCCGTCGATCCATTCAAAGTGATACGTCGACCCAGCGCCAGAGCCGCCGTGGTGATGGAGTATCCGGTGGTGAGTCTGCTGCGTGTCACGGAATCGAGTCGCACGAGTGTGGTGTCGTAGATTACATCGAATCGAAACAGGCGCGGCGGACGGTTGCTGCTCACACGAGTCAGTTGCAGAGGAACCGTGATCGATGCTCCCGCATCCACGGCAAGGTCCGCATCCGATGCGAGAGTAATGTACGAAAAGGACGTGCTGTCGTAAGGCAGTGTATAATTTCTGTTGTCGCGGTCGTCCATGTTTGAATGACGGACCTCTATCTCCACACGGTGCAGCGAGCCGTCGAGACAGGTGAGCCGCGACTGATACCGCAGTTCACAGATCCCGGTGGGAGTGATCTGATTTGTGATATCCTGGTAAATCTGATCGAGATCGGCGCCGCTCGGAGCGTTGTAGTAGCGTCCGCCTGTCGCGGTTGCGAGACTCCGCAGTTCGCTGGTGTTGATATTGTTTCCCAGCCCTATACTGTAAACACGGACGTTGTTCTTCTGCACCGAATCGCGCGCAGCGTTGAACGAACTGTTCGATTCTGTGTCGACGCCGTCGGTGAGCACAATCATGACTTTTCGATTGACACGGCCGCGCATGTAAATCGCGCCGGTGATGATGGCGTCCCACACGGCGGTGCCGCCGCTCGTCCGTATCGCGTTGATCCGGTTTTTAAGCAGTGTTTTGTCCGCGGTCCAATTTTGATCGTACGAGGGGCTGTCGTTGAAGGACAGGAGAGCCGCCTCGTCGCCTGCACCCAGCCGGTCAACAAATTTAGTTGCGGCGCTTTTGGCGTCCACAATAGCGTTGCTCCCGATAATCGGGCCCATGCTGTTGCTTTTGTCGATGATGAGCATCACTGAGACCGGACCGGACTGTGCCGTATCATCGCAGCCGCCTGTCACCGGGGCCTGAATGAGACCGTCCTCGAACACGGTAAAATTGGCCACGCTTAATCCGGTGAGCGCCGACGAACCGGAGCGCACTTTTACTTTCGCGCGGATGGTCGGAAATTGCGACGCGTCCAGTGTGTCGATCGAGATGCTGAGCTGGGCCTGCGCTGTCTCTGCAAACAGCGCGAAGGCGCACAGCAGGGCCGCGACAGACTGAAGGATAAATCGGAAATGACGAATCATGGCGGCCCCGCGCGGGATTTCTCGGTAGTTGAAACTCGAGGTGATGATGCTGAATAAAAAAGTACTGCGAAACCCTCTGCGTTTCAAGTGTGTATTTTGTCTCCTCCCGCTTCTGGTGGTTCAGTGCATGGAGGCGCAGAATGCGGGCCGCCTGGCTGTATCGAAACACGCGATGGTCGTGTCGGCCGAGGAGCGCGCAACACGCGCCGGTCTCGCGGTTCTGAAAGAGGGAGGAAATGCCGTTGATGCGGCGGTCGCCATCGGATTTGCTCTCGCCGTCACGTATCCGTCCGCGGGAAATATCGGAGGCGGTTCGTTTATTCTGGTTCGCATGGCGGACGGACGCGCGAGCGTCATCGATGCTCGCGAAACCGCGCCGATCGCCGCGCGGAAAAACATGTATCTCGATGCCGCGGGCCGGCCGGTGCCGCTGGCCTCATTGCGCGGTCCGCTCGCCTCCGGTGTTCCAGGAGCCGTCGATGGCTTGCTTCTCGCGTTGCGTAGGTATGGCACGTGGGGACGCGTCCGTGTCATGCAACCGGCTCTTGCTCTGGCGCGTGATGGTTTCAGGTTGAAAAAATACGAGGCGAATTTTCTCGAGCGGCAACTCCCGTATTTCGAACAATACCCGGCATCGATGCATGTATACACAAAAAACGGGAAGGTGTATCGCGAAGGCGACCTGTTCCGTCAGACGGAATTGGCCGCGACACTCGATCGCATCGCGCGCTTGGGACGAGCCGGTTTCTACGAGGGTGTGACCGCGGATTCGATAGTCGCGCATATGCGGCGGGACGGAGGTATCATAACCCACGAGGATCTGCGCGAATACGTGGCCGTGGAACGACGGCCTCTTTCCGGCGGCTATCGTGGATACACGATTCTTGTACCGCCCCCTCCCAGCGGAGGCGGTATGGCGCTGTTGCAGTTGCTGAATATTCTCGAAGGATATGCCCGGCAGGACATGCAGGACCTGGAACCGCGCACACTGCATCGTGCGGCCGAAGCGATGCGCCGGGTGTATCGCGACAGGTGGCGCTTCCTCGGTGATCCGGCCTTTGTATCCATGCCGGTTGATTCGTTGATATCGAAAGAAACTGCAGGACGGCTTCGCGAAACAATTACCGATGAAAGTGCCACGGATAGCAGAACACTTGCGCCGGGTGGCGGGCTGCCGCATGAAGGGGAGAATACAACACATTACTGCGTTGTTGATCGCTGGGGGAATACCGTCTCCGTTACAACAACGTTAAACGATGTGTGTGGTAATAAGTCTGTTGTGCCGGGCGCGGGTTTTCTTCTTAACAACGAGATGGATGACTTCAGCACCGCTCCCGGAGTTCTGAATCAATTCGGCCTCCCCGGCAGCGTGGCTAATGTCATTGAACCACGGAAACGTATGCTGAGTTCGATGGTCCCAACCATCATCATCCGTGACGGCAAGCCCGTTATGCTGCTCGGCAGTCCGGGCGGCTCACGGATTATTACCTCTGTTCTGCAAGTGATGATTTCGGTCATCGACAAGGGACTGAGAATCGATTCGGCAGTCGCACGCGGACGTATGCACCACCAGTGGATACCCGATACTCTGTATGTTGAAAATGGTGCGCTGCCGCAAAACACAATAGACATACTAAGATCAATGGGCCATGCGGTCAAATTCACCGGGCCCTTCGGCCGGGTGGAAGGCATTGTGTATAATGCGAACAAGAAGCGATGGGAGGCTGCATCCGATCCCCGCGGACATGGAATGGCGGCCGGATATTGACTGGTTCCACGGAATGTAAAATGAAATACGATATTCGAAGTATTGGATATTGTTGACAGTGGGGTAATACTGTATATTGCGGCGTATCCCGAAATGCCACTATTTAATCTTGGAGTATCAATGGAAACTGTTAAGGAGGTACGCACCCGGCTTGCCGCCATGGAGAAGTCCACCTCCCTGTTGCAGATTTCGAAGGGCAGTAAGATCAATTACATCACCCTGAGAAAAATCAAGGCCGGCGTGACCCAGCGGATTTCCACAAGTGTCCTCAAGCGGTTTAATGATTACTCGGCTGCGTTCGGAACGGGTGCAGCACCTGCAGTTACGAAAAAGGCAGGCAAGGTAAAATCCGCTGCAAAGAAATCCGCTCCCGTGACAGCGAAAGGAAAGGGGAAGAAGCAGACAGCCGGGGCCGTTTCTCCTTCCGCAACGAAGGCGGCACCGAAACGTCGTGGCCCAGCTCCGAAAGTTGCAGCCGGGGCATCTGCGCCGGAAGGCACGGCTGCGTCCGCTCCGAAACGTCGCGGCCGCAAGCCGAAGGCGGTGTCCGCTGCCACAGCGACGCCGAAGAAGAAGGGCGCACGCCGCGGCCGGAAGCCCGGAACAGTGGTGAAGAAAGTCGCTGTGAGCGTTCCTGCGTCGGCTCCGCTCGTTTTGAGCGATCGTCTGAAAGCCGAGATTGCCGCGACAAAAAAATATCTTGCGTACTTGATGAAACTCGAGGAACTCGAGACGGAATTCCATTCGCTGAAGAAATAATTTCCTATTCACACGCGTGCCGCCGATCCGCGAACCTGTCGACGCCTGGCGTCCTTGACGCGGTATCGGCGGCACGTGTCTTGTAAACGACCGACGCATGAGTTATCAACAAAAAGAAATCCGCTGCTCCTTCTGTGGAAAATCATCCCGCGAGGTGGAAAATATCATTGCCGGACCAGATGCATATATCTGCAATGCATGTGTGCTCAGTTCGGTCGATATACTCCGCAACAACGCCGCCGCAATCTCGGCCCAGTCTTCCAAACCCAAAAAACATCTGGCTCCCGCGCAGATAAAGGCGTCGCTTGATGAGTTTGTGATCGGCCAGGAGGAGGCGAAAAAAACCCTCGCTGTCGCTGTGTATAATCACTACAAGCGCATCGACGCAAAACAGCTTGCCGGCGCGGAGGATGTCGAGATAGAAAAGAGCAACGTGCTTTTGGTCGGTCCGACAGGCACGGGCAAGACGCTGCTGGCGCGCACGCTCGCGCGTGTGCTCGACGTTCCCTTTGCCATTGCGGATGCGACCACGCTCACAGAGGCGGGATATGTGGGCGACGATGTCGAGACGATTCTCGTGCACCTCCTGCAGAATTCCGACTATAATGTTCAGCGCGCCGAACGCGGTATCGTGTACATCGACGAGATAGACAAGATCGCCCGGAAAAGCGACAACGTGTCGATTACGCGCGATGTTTCAGGCGAGGGAGTGCAGCAGGCGCTGTTGAAAATTCTTGAAGGATCGGTCGTGGGTGTGCCCCCCAAAGGCGGACGAAAACATCCCGAACAGCCGTTGATCAACATCAACACGCGTGATATTCTCTTCATCTGCGGCGGAGCGTTCGAAGGTTTGAATACTGTTGTCGCGCGCCGCATCGGCAGAAATCCGGTGGGATTCGGAGCGGATGTGGATGCGCGGACCGCGTCATCCGACTATTATGTACCTTTCCTCGAGCCGGATGATCTGCTGAAATACGGACTCATCCCAGAATTGATCGGCCGCCTCCCTGTGGTGTCCGTCCTCCATCCCATGACACGGGAAGGTCTGATGAGCATCCTGACGCGGCCGCGTAACGCGTTGGTGAAACAGTTCAAGAAATTGTTCGAGATGGAGAATGTGACGCTGGAATTTGATCAGGCAGCTCTTGACGCGATTGTTGACAAGGCGCTTGAACGTGGCACCGGCGCGCGCGCGTTGCGTTCCATCACCGAGCGGGTGATGCTCGATATTATGTATCAACTTCCATCGCTCGCCGATGTGAGCCGCTGCTTTATCACACGTGAGACGGTGGAATCCGGCAGCGAGCCCTTGTATTCGTTCAACGAGAGAAAAAAGACGGCCTGACGCCTGATCTCAACGTCTGCCGCCACCGCCTCCTCCACCGCGCCGGCGCTTTGGTCCCTTTCCGGAAGCGGAAGGTCCCTGCTGCGCAACAGGTGGGGGCGGTTCGGGTGTAAACACCGGCATCTGCAGACCACGGGTGTACGCCCGATCGAGTAGCATCGCCAGAAGCTTCTTGCCGTCTTCATCCTCTCGCAGTGTCTCGACGAGTGGACCGTAGCGCTCGAGACGTTCGCGATCCTGCAGCGCGAGACCTGTCATCTCTGTCTCAAGCAGAACCAGCAGTCGCTCGCCTGTGCGCGCGGCAACATCTTCGGGGGTTGGCAGTTCACGTTTCGCTATATCGAAGTGATACTGCCGCGCAATCGCGAGGAGACGGCCTTCTTCGAAATCCTCGCACAGCGTGATCGCTATGCCGGTTTTTCCCGCGCGCGCTGTGCGTCCAGAGCGATGGACGTACACGGCGATGTTCTCGGGAATATCGTAGAGGAACACGTGACTCAGGTCGCTGATGTCGATGCCGCGCGCGATAACATCGGTTGCGACAATAAAACGGAGCGTGCCATCGCGCAACTGCTGCACTGTGCGTTCGCGGGCGTTTTGCGCCACATCGCCGGTGAGATGGCGCGCGTCGTATCCGTTGTTCTTGAGAACCTGCGACAAGTATTCCACTTCGCGTTTTGTGTTGCAGAACACGATGGCGGAATCGGGGTTCTCCATTTCGATGAGCCGGAGGAGCATCCTGTCCTTTTGCAGCGCGGGCACCACGTAGTACATGTGCTCGAGCGTCGAGACCACTTCCTGGCCCCGGCTGAGGATCAGGCGTTCAGGATTGTGAAGGAAGGAATGGGCGAGGTCTTCGACATGGTAGGGTATGGTGGCGGAACAGAGGCAGGTCTGCCTGTCCTTCGGCAACTGCGCGCGCAGCTTGCGTAATGCGGGAAGGAAGCCCATCGAGAGCAGTTCGTCGGCCTCGTCGAGCACCAGCCACGTGATGCGCTGCACCGAAAACGTTCCGCGATAGATGTGATCGAGTATACGTCCGGGCGTGCCCACCACTATGTGCGCACCACCGCGCAGCGCGGCGTTTTGCTCGCCGTATCCGACACCGCCGTACACGAGCGCGCCACGAAGAGGCAGTCCCTCGATGAGCTGCATCAGCACCTCGTACACCTGCCGCGCGAGTTCGCGTGTCGGTACAAGCACAAGCGCCTGGCTCCACTCGTTCTCCGGCACGACGGTCTGTATCATCGGCAGGAGGTACGCCGCGGTCTTGCCGCTTCCTGTTTTGGCCTGGACGATCAGGTCACGTCCGGACATGAGCGTCGGAATCGCGGCGCTCTGCACGGGTGTGGGATCGGTCCAGCCAATGGATGCGACGATCGAGCGCAGCGTTTCGGGGAGGTCGTTGAAGGAGAAGTCGGATGCCAGCGGCGTCATGTCGCCCTGGGCGGCATCGTCGAATTCGGGAATGGGCTGGTCTTCGGTCATGGAGATGGAATCGTTCATGCGGTACGGTGAGATGAGTGCACTGGCTGCGCGTCACGCATTGTGTCGCGGATGCCAGTACGAAAATCGGTGAATGGAAATCCTGTCGCAAGACGGACCTTCTCCGTTCGCAGACTGGTGTCGTCGATCGGATACGCATCCACACCGCGAACGTACACGGTGGAGGTGATGCGCGGATCGGAAATATTCGCTTCTTCGGAAATGATACGGCCCATTTCCTCGCGCGAGAGCCTGTCGGGCCCCGCCGCGTGATAGATGCCTGCGTTCTCTACGCGCTCGAGGAGGGGAACAAGCAGTGCCGGCACATCAGGTGCGTAGAGCGGAGTACGGAATTGATTCGCGTACAGGCGCAGTTCGTCCCGCGCGTGTAAAGCGGGCAGCGTCCACGACAGGAAGCCGCCCGGACCGTTTCGCGACGGACCGTACATCAGCGCTGTGCGCAGCACGATGACGCGTCCGCCCGATTCGAGCGCGGCCGCTTCACCCTCGTATTTGCTCTGTGCATAGACCGACGGCGGCTGTGGCACGTCGTTTTCTGTGTACCATCCGTCGCGACCGTCGAATACGAGGTCCGTGGAAATATATACAAAGGCGGTGCCGTTGGCCGCCGCGGCCTCGGCCAGCGCGCGTGTGCCGTCTCTGTTCACGCGCATAGCGAGCGCTGGCTGGGCGTGGCAGGAGTGCACGCTGGACATAGCCGCGCAGTGTATCACCGCGTCGTAGTCCTGAAAGCGAATCGTAGGTGACGTCGCCAAGTCCAACGGGAGCCAGCGCCATGGCGCCTCCGGCGGCGGAGCGGCGTTATACGTGGCACTCACGACGAGGCCGCGGGCGGAGAATGCGCGCGCGCAATTCCATCCGAGGAAGCCGGTTGCACCGGTGACGAGAACACGTTGAAAACCCATGTCACTCAATGTATCGCGTTTCCGCGTGCCGAACAATTGTGATGGTTGGGAGTTCGTCGTTCATTTCCGTAATCTACGTGATTACTCTTGGAACTTCGCATGAAAAAATTCGAACTCGTTTCCGACTATAAACCGACGGGTGATCAGCCCGAGGCCATACGGCAGCTCATCGAGGGTGTGCAGAGGGGCGATGCATACCAGACACTCCTCGGCGTCACGGGCAGCGGCAAGACCTTCACCATCTCGAATGTTGTCGCGGCCATCAACCGTCCGACCCTGGTTATTTCGCACAACAAGACGCTCGCCGCGCAGTTGTACGGCGAATTCAAGAGCTTTTTTCCGAACAACGCGGTCGAGTTTTTCATTTCGTATTACGACTATTATCAGCCGGAAGCGTATATCCCGACCACGGACACCTACATCGAGAAGGACATGTCGATTAACGAGGAGATCGACCGTCTGCGGTTGAAGGCGACCAGCGCTCTTGTGGACGGCCGCCGCGACGTGATCGTCATCGCCTCCGTCTCGTGCATCTACGGCATCGGTTCGAAAGAGCAATATGCAAATCAGGTGACGGTCATTCATCGTGGTGACACGCTCGACCGCAACCGTTTCCTCCGCACGCTCACCGACCTGCACTTCGTCCGCAACGATTTCGACTTCACGCGCGGCACCTTCCGCGTGCGCGGTGATGTCGTGGAAATCATCCAGGCCTACGAGGACGAGGAGACCATCCGTATCGAGTTCTTCGGTGACGAGATCGAAAGTATCGCGCTTGTAGATCGGATGACCGGCAAGGTGCGGGAGAAGGTGGACGACGCGGTGATATTTCCCGCGAAACATTTTCTCACCTCGCCCGATCAACTCGAGCGCGCCATCGTGCTCATCGAGGAGGAATTGGAGGCGCGGCTCTCGTATTTCCGCGGCTGCGGCAAACTGCTCGAAGCCCAGCGCCTCGAACAGCGCACGCGTTACGACATCGAAATGATGAAGGAGATCGGGTACTGCTCGGGCATTGAAAACTATTCGCGGCAACTGGCGGGCAGGCAGAAGGGCGACACGCCCGAGTGCCTGATCAATTACTTCCCCGACGATTTCCTGCTTGTCATTGACGAATCACATCAGACCCTGCCGCAGGTGCGGGCTATGTACAACGGCGATCGCATGAGGAAGGAGACACTTGTCGAACACGGCTTCCGTCTGCCGTCCGCCCTCGACAATAGGCCTCTGAAGTTCGAGGAATTCGAAGCCATGACGCGCCAGTGCATTTTCGTCAGCGCGACGCCGGCCAAATACGAGCTGGAGAAAAGCAGCGGCGTGGTGGTGGAACAGATCATCCGTCCCACCGGCCTGCTCGATCCCCCCGTCTCCGTGCGACCGATCAAAAATCAGATCGACGATCTGATCGCCGAGATCCGCGAGCGCACCGCTGGCGGCGACCGTGTGCTTGTCACGACTCTGACAAAACGCATGTCGGAGGATCTGACCGAGTATCTCGAAAACATCGGCATCCGCGTGCGGTACATGCACTCCGACATCGAATCCCTCGAGCGCATGGAGATTCTTCGCGATCTGCGTCTCGGAAATTTTGATGTGCTGGTCGGCGTCAATCTGCTGCGCGAAGGCCTCGATCTTCCGGAGGTGTCACTCGTCGCGATCCTCGACGCCGACAAGGAGGGCTTCCTTCGAAGCGAGTCTGCCCTCATGCAGATCGCCGGCCGTACAGCGCGCAATGTGGACGGGCTCGTGATCCTCTACGCCGAACGTATCACAGATTCCATGCAGCGTGTGCTCGACGAAACAACTCGACGCCGCACCGTGCAATCGGAGTACAACACCGAGCATAACATCAATCCGCAGACCATCCGCAAGTCGATGGACGACATCCTCCACGCCACAGCCATCGCCGATGTGAAAGTGCGGCAGGATGAAAAGCGCGCCGCCCGCGAAAAGCCGCGTCTTGTCGCTGAACCGATCCTGAAATACATGACACAGGACCAAAAGGCCGAACTGATCGAGCAGTTGCGGACAGAGATGCGCCAGGCCGCGCGCGACCTCGAATTCGAACGCGCCGCGCAACTCCGCGACGAAATCACGCGTCTCGAAGCGGCGTAACGGGCGTGGAAGCGCAAGCTTGAGAAATCAAAATATCGCAACGGAGCGCCATTCCAACCCGTTTGTATGCATGACACGCAGGAGGTAGTACCCCCTCGGGAGTGCATGGACGTCCAGCGTAGCGGAGGCGGGTGCATCCAATACATCGAGCTCGTGTGTCGCCGCCAGACGACCGAGCGCATCGTACAGGTGGAATGTGACACGTCCGCGCACGTCGCGTACAGTTAGATACAATCTGTCGCAAGCGGGGTTGGGGTGGATGGATACAGATGCTGAGGGTGCTGCGACTACGGTGCCCGCCGCCAGCGTGCCGACATAGAAATTTTCGGATTCGGTGCTGCACCCGCGTGCATCGGTGATACGCACCTTGTACGATCCTGTACGTACTGCCGTGTATACTGTGTCGACGGCGCCCGCAATCGCGGTATTGCCATAGTACCACTGCAGCCGGTACCCTGCCGCGGTGTGCAGTACATCGCCGCTGCGGGTGATAACCGGTGTCGGCGGTGCATCGTACACCGTCACGGTGATGCTGTTGGACGTGCCGCTGCAGGAGTCTGACGCATCGTACACGGTGACGAAGTATTCGCCGGATTCCGTAACCCAGAGTTGGTTATCGTTGCTTCCGCCCTTGTTCCAACGGTATCCTGCAAATCCCGTCTGGGTTTCAAGAACGACGGAACCGCCGCGGCAGAATGCCACCGGTCCGCGCGCGGACAGGACGGGTTGCAGCGAGGGGACAACGAGAACAAACACGGTATCGGATGTGTATGTACACCCACCGGGCTCGACAGCGGTGACTGCATATTTCCCGGAAGCCGCCACAGAGATCTCTCGTGTTCGCTCGCCGGTGGACCAGAGGATATCACCCTCTTCAATGCCTGAATAGAGAATTGTCCGATGACCCGCGCACAGTAACAGCGTGTCTTGCGGCCAGATAACGGGTTTTTTCACATCGGTGATTGTGACCGTCCCATACCGCTCACATCCGGCGTATACACGTACACGTACGATGTACTTCCCGCCCTGTCGGACAACAATGCGCTGTGTCGTATCACCTGTTGACCACGAATAGGTTGCGTATCCGGGTCCCACATCGAGCACGGCGCTGTCGCCCGGACAGAGCCTTCGTGGTCCCGCTACGTCGACCGGTATGGGGACGGCCGACGACGACGCCTGCGTGTGCACCGTTATTGTTGTATCACATGCTCCGTGAACGGTGAGCGAATATGTGTGCTTCCCTCCATCAGGGCACGGTTCGGCGGCATGTACGAAAAACAGCGCAGGGTCTCCGGATGTTCTCGGTGAGGTGATGGAGTCGATGGAGATCTGCCGGCCGTCGATCGCGAGGGACACGCCAACGCCAGCGAGCGAACGGAGCGCATCGCCGTTGCACACGGCACGAAGACCAACCATGGTGCGGCCGTTCTGCGAAACGACGGGACCAATCGCGGCGGACAGGCCGAGGCGTGTGAGTTTCAGCGTGCCACACGCTTCAACCACGGCGGTATTCGACGAACGCACCCCGGCACAGATGCCCGTGGTGTCCACACCGCGGATGTGTGTGGTCCGGAACTGCCATGTGTATGTGCGCGTCGCGCCCGGTTCGATGGACGTGGTATCGGCCGACGGACCCGAACCGATGAGTCCCACCACCTTGTCGTTGCAGGCCACCCACTGCCGGATCGGTGTGGCGGGCAATTCGCCGATGTTCGTAACACGCAATGAAATGGAGAACGGTTCGGGCGTGTACATTCGCAGCGAGGGATTCCATGCCAGCGAATCCGGAAATGATAGTGTGGCCGTGAGATGTGGTGAAGGTGGAAGAAGTTCGAGCGTCGTCGTGAGTGTGTCTCGCATCGCGCACGGTGCCATCGAGGCAAAAATGCATGTGAGCGGGATGCGTGTCGTGTCGCTGAGAGCGATGTGTGGTGAATATGCGAGTGCAATAAGAGGCTGCCCCGGTTTCTGAGGAAAGGTCCCGTGTCCACGCAAACTCCCCGTGACACCGGATTCGTCGCGCGACCAATGCAGTTGCATGCCCGAAAAGGGACTGTACGAAGGAAGCATGACGGAATCGACAGTAACCTGACCGGTATCATAGAGACAGCGGAAATGGACACTGTCTGTCGACTCGTTCGCGAAGTATCCGGCCCAGCGGCGGCGGAGCAGCACCTGACCGGACCTGTTGAGACGCGCTGGTGTTGTCGCAAGTTCCAGTTGGTCCTTCATTCGTGGCGCCCTGTATGACTTCGTCCTGCTGTCACTTCCGCTGCAGAAATCCAGGAGTGAAAGATCCACCGACCGGAACGATCCATCCGTGCAGGACGCCTCATAGGTGATGATGCACTCCGGGAGTCCTTGGAGGATGATTGCAGACAGTTCCTGATAGATCGCGGACATCTGCGCCGCGTTAGGCCTATCGTAGTATCTCGCTCCGGTGAGATCTGCGACTCGCTGCAGTGCGGAAGCATCGATGCTTCGTCCGAAACCCAGGGTGAAGATGCGGATGCGGTTGCGATTCGCCAGAGCGATGACATCGTCCTGTGTATGAATACTGCTATTGTCGACGCCGTCAGTGAACACGAGAAGCCCGCGGCAAGGATTAACTCCGTCTCTGATTAACACGGTGAGTCCCTCGTACACAGCATCCCAGATCGACGACGAAGCGGTTGCCGGCACCTGATCAATTGCCTGATAGAGCACATCGTGAAACACCGTCATCGGCTGGGCGACGTGCGGATCCGTGCGGCCCCAGATCACCGTCGCTTCGTCATTCACGCCATCCATGAGATTGACCATGTCTCTGCCAGCTCGTATCGCAGCCGTCCGTGGCGCTCCCGCCATCGATGCACTGGCATCGAACACCAGGGACAGCGAAAGAGCACAGCGTATAACCGAATCCGGACACCAAAGCTCGAAGTCCGGGATGTCAACCCCGTTTTCCCGCACGCGAAACTTCTCTTTGTTGTAGATATAGGTCGGATGGCCGTTGCACGCCACGGTGAAGTACAACTCGATCGTGGGCCAGTTGTTCACCACACGTTTGAAGTTGAGCACGGGTTGTGCCGAGGCGGTGGAAACAAGCGCACACCATGATATGCATACAGCGATGATACATACAGCCGTATTGCTGTTTCCACGAATCTTTGACGGCTTCATAGGTGCTCCTTCTGCATGTTTCCGACCTCGAATGAGTTCCGGGCCTAATACACGACAATGAATTGCCGTGTCAGAATCGTACGTCCACTGCGCACTACCGCCGTGTACACGCCACGCGGCCACGAGCGCACGTCGATGCTGGCTGTTTTGTATACAACTCCGGCTTTTACCTCGCGCCCGAGCGCATCAATGATGTGATACGCGGACGTTGTCCCTGTACTGCCGGGGAGCCGCAGGGTCAGGCTCGACGCAACAGGATCGGGGAACAGCACGAGCGTGTGGGCGGGCGATTCCGTGTTCTCGATAGTTGTTGTCATGTCGACCTGCACATACTGCGTGCGCGCGCTGCATCCGCCGCCCCACGGTGTGACATCGGCATAGTAGATGCCCGGTTTTGTCACGGTGATGTGATCCGAGGGGGAGCCCGTATTCCACGTATATACTGCATAACCCGGATCGACGACGAGTGTCTGACTTGCGCCCGGTTGCAGGTGGATCGGGCCATCCGGATGAATGCGTGGTACGATGGGCTCGTTCGCGATGACACGCAGCGTGTCGGACTCCATCTCGCAGCCGTGTGAGTCGATGACACGCACGTGATACATGCCGCTGTTCTGTACATCGATGACCTGCGACGTCTCGCCTGTGGACCAGACATAGCTCGCGTTTTGTGCCCCGGTTCCCACGGTCTCCACGCCGTTCGGGCATAGTACGATAACTCCGCCAGGAGTGAGTCGCGGTCTCTGCGAGGCGGTTATCCGCACCGGCTCGGTTCTCAGGCGACAGCCATCGGCGAAACGTACCCATCCTCCGTACGACCCTTCCGTGTGAACGGTCAGCCGACGTGTCCGCTCGCCTGTATCCCAGATGTACTCAATGGGCTCGTCTCCCATGTCGAGCTGTGCCGTTTCACCCGGACAGATGTGACGGTCGCCATCCACCTGTATCCGCCAGGGTACGTCTGCGCCGGTGGTTACGAACACGACTTTCGCGGAGGACGCGCATAGTGAATCGATACGCAAATCGACAGTATCGGTGCCGCCGTCCGGACAGGGATCCTCGTACAAAAGTATACAATCCGTGGATTCACCCTGGCATGTAATTGACGATACCACGGCCTGCCTGCCGTTGACGGACACGTGCGCTGCTCCCTCGGCTGTCTGCTGCATCCCGTCGCAGTAGGCGCGATAACGGAGTTCGACACGGCCCCCGCGTACCGACGTGCCATGAACTTCCACAAGAGGACCTTGTTGCATGAGCCGCACCACAGCATCGCAGTACACCGTGTCATCGTGCTCGAAAACCAGCACCAGCCGGATACCGTAGGTGCCGGACGGTGCGGATGCCCGCGCATGGAACCTTCGTTCGATGTAGACGGATCCGCCCGCACTGATCACCCGGCTATCATTCCAGACCGAATCACTATCCGCGTGTAAAAACGAAGTGCTGTCGTATTCGAAGCGGAAGGATGCGAGGCGGGCGGGAACAGCACCGATGTTCTTCATCCTGTAGCGGAGGATGCACGGATTGGGCGAGTACGTGCCTCCGGCGGCATCCCATGCCAGCGTGATCGAATCCCGCATATCCGAGACGGGAACCGGATCAGGTCGCGTCAATTGTATATCCGCGGCTGCATCCCGAATCTGCAGACACCCCCGCTCGAAAACCCAGCGGGAGATTTTCACCTGAAGAGATCGGCTCGAATCGACACAGGATGCGCTGGTGAAATGGATGTCGACGAACGTTGACGGAGTCGAAAAGGCCGACAGATACGTGCTCCCGATGATACTGACGATGCTCCCTTGATCATTCGGCCGATGCCACAGCGCGACCGATGCCAGCGGCGAATCCGGAGGAATGCTGATGCTGTCGAGTCGTGCCAGACTCGTGTCGAACTCGACGCGGAACTCGGCGGGATGCAGTACTGTGCGTTTGGACAACGATGGGAGAGAAACACGTAACACACTGCGCCCGCCCGCTGAAGGTGCTGCCTCCGAAAGCCTCAGTTCGGCGGTCTGTAGATCGTTCCCATCGAGAGACGGGCTATACCAGGCATGCTCGATCGCAGTTCCGCCGCACATGCTGTCGGCGCGTAATACAACCTCCCGTACGAGGCCATCGGCGCAAATGCCCGAGTATGTGAGGACGGTGCACGCAGCATACCGACGCAACGCTGTGAAAGCATTCGCGAAAACACTGAGAAATTGGTCCCTGTCGTAGGCGGCGTAGAGCTGTCCGCCGCTCTGTGTGGAGAGGGCGCTCAATTCTGTCACAGGCGCTCCGCCCCCGGATCCGATCGCAAAAATACGCACACGGTGCTGCCGCGCGAGTGTTATGATTTCCTGCTGTTTGTGTGTGCTTCCGACATCCGTCGAAGACGCGGTTACAAGGATTGCGCGAGCGCGCGCTTCTGAATATTGCGACAAATCCATGATGGCCGTGTACAACGCGTCCATGCGGGCACCGGATCCACCTCCGAGATTCAGCGAAGACAGCACGCCGCGAAGCGAATCAACCGAGGTGATCGCAGACATATTCCTGCGTGTGCTTTGATCATACTGGTTCACCGAGGCACGATCGCAGATACCGTCGAGTCCTTCGAGAAACCGCATACTCCCTTCGCGAACGTTCTCGAAGCGGGCTGCTCCCTGCATACGATTCCCATCGAGCACCAGCGCCACCGCGATCCCGTTCGGGCAGGAATCACCCGGAGCGGAAACATGCAACGAATCGACGGCGAGCCCGAATTCGTGCGCGGTGACAGGCCCCTTCGTCATGGATGTGTCGAGCACACCGGCGCAATATTTTTCGAATGCAATCTCGACTCGCGGCCAGACGACGTGTGTCTGCAGAACTCGCAACTCGGGCTGTGCGGTCACCGCCACCGCACATACGCACATCCAGAATATGGCGGCACACGTCGCTGTCAGTATCCCATCGCGCCTGCTGACCGAACACGAACGGCTTTCCCGTGTAGAGCATGGTCGATGAATTGTGTCAGAAGGGATACACATGGCTCCAAGGGAATTTGCCGGCCTGCAGCGGATTGGGTCCTTGGAATGACAGCGCAAGGGCTGAATTCCTGACCATGCGCCTCAACGACGATGTCGGAATTTTCAGCGCCGCCGAACGGGGTCTTCAATCGCCTTGAGCGCGCTCGGATCGAACACTCTACCGACCGGATACACGTTCAACTTTGAATCATACCACGGCGAACGTTCGTAGAAAAAATTCAACCGAGCACGCGGATTTTTCGCGAACAGACTGTCCGACGCGACCTTCGCCGAGAATTCTGTTCGCAGTGCCGAGTCCGCTGCGAGCATGTCGCGGGCAACGCCCTCCATCACGTAACTCTCGAAATACTCCTTCTGCTCGAAGATGGTGTTGAAAAATCCCCAACCGAGGAAGGAGTCCGGCGCGTCGGGTTCGAGCAGGTGCACGGCGACGCGGGCTCCAGGCTGATCGAGGCGCACGATCCACGTTCCCGCGGGGTAGGTCACAGTGTCGAGACGCGTCGAGGACGTTGCCCTCACTGTGTGCCGACCTTCGTATGGCTGTTCCCGCCACTTTGGTTTGGAGAATACAGTGCCAGCAACAGGAAGCCGCTGTTCGCGCGACAGCCGCGTCATGTGCAGGCCGTGCGCTTGGAGCACGACGATCACATCGGACCATTCCTGCGGGATCATATACGCCCGCGGTGTACGCACACGCCTTGTGGGTGTGACCTCGTCGAAGAAGGGCACAGTGACCTTCATCGGTGCGTTTCTGTCCCACTGCACGTACGTACCACCGCTGATGTCGCTTGTCCGGATGGCGCTCTGATAGCCGAGAAAGTCGATCGGACGCGTGAATTCCGTCTGCTGGAAATCAACGGGAAACCAGGCGCTGTCGCGTGGCGAGGAGAACAGCCGTATCGTTTCGCGGTCGGCCTCGTCGATTGCGCGCCGCAACGCCGATGGATCGGCATGGATGTGCCCGAGTATTTCAACGAGCAGGCGGTAGGTGGACGTCACGCGTGTCGCGTACGGCTTGAGCATGTGTGTTTCCACAAGCACCGCCGCGCGGTTGCGCACCGCCGCGTAGCCCGTGCTGAAGCGGGGAGGCGCCGCATAATTCAGCAGGCCCTTCGAGAGGTCGAGGTCCTCACGCGGGAATACATACGGACATACCGGATCACCGAGCGCAGCCATGCCGCGCACAAAGGCCTCCCGTAATCCCTTCTGCCATGCAACTACTGAAGGAGGGCAGTTCTCGAACAGCTCCATCGAATATGTCAGATTGTACTGGAAGTCGATGCCGTCGGTCACGTGGCAGTCGATCAGCAATTCCGGTTGCCAAACGTTGTAGCAACGGAGCCAGGCGCGCATCTCGGGCGCGTCGGCTTTTATATAGTCGCGATTCAGATTCAGGTTTTGCGCCGTTGTGCGCCAGCCCTGAATATCGGGACCATTCTGGTTGATACGGTTTGTCGGACTGCGCCGCTCGTGCCCGTCCAGATTGAAGATGGGCATGATGAGAAGAGTGACGCCGTCGGCGAGATGGGCAAGTGATTTAGTGACGGCAATCTCGCGCAACAGCATGAGACTCGCATCTTTCCCGTCGATTTCCCCTGCATGTATGCCGCTTTGCACGAGCACCACGGGCTTGCCCGATGCACGCGCGCGATCGGGAGTAAAAACACGGTCTTTCGACACGATGATCAGAGGCAGGCGGCGTCCCTGCGGAGTTGTGCCGAAGTCCGTCACGCGTATCCAGGGCGATGCCTTCTCAAGCCGCCGGGCGTATGACATCGTCGCGGCAAAGTCGGGCGAGGACTTGCCGCCCGATTTCTCGAAATCGGTGCGCCAGTCCAACCCCTGTGCGGGCGATTCGGTGAATGCTGCAGCAATGATGCAGGCCGCCAGCGCGAAGTACCATCGCATGGAATACTCTCCAAGACTGTGAGGATAAACCGGTGACGCTCCGCGTTTCCTGCGGAACGGGCTTCAGCGCTCCTTGACGGCGTCGAGTTCTAAATCGGTGATACGCACGCGCAGGCGGTGCTGAAAACCGAAGGTGACGACAATGCCTATAAGAACCGCGAACCACAGCGTGGCGACCCGGATTATGAAGGTGGACGCAACGGCAACGTCCTTCGATGCGCCCGCAAGCATGGTGAGGCCGGTCAGACTGCCCTCGGTTGTTCCGAGTCCGCCGGGCAGCATCGTCACCGCGCCGACTATGGTCGAGAACGCGTAGATGAAGGCCGCTTTCAGGACCGTGGGCGGCGCCTGGAATTCGTGAAGAACAAGCCAGTAACCGAAACACTCGAACGCCCAGGCAACGACGCTGAGCAGCACTGCAACAACAAGAGCACGAGGACGCACAAGGGCGTACATGCTTTCGTATGCCGTGCGCGCGTGAGCGGTAAGTGTGCGAAGCCGCTTCACGCGTTCAAGTGCGGCTATGATACCCAGGGAACCCTTCCGCCAGCTCAACAGCACAGTAACGCCGGCAAAAAACACCGCAAACGCCGCCACCACACCACGGGCGTATCCGAACACCGAAGCCCCCGCGATGATGATGACCATCAGGCCGATAAAATCCGTCAACCGCTCCGCGAGTATGATCGGTGCCGAGATCGCGATAGGCGTGTTGTTCACTTCCTTGAGCAGATACGACTTTAACACCTCGCCGAGTTTACCGGGTGTCACCGCCATCACAAAGGCCGCAAAAAAAATGATGATATTTTCGCCGAGTGCCGGACGCACCCCAAGGAGGCGCGTGTAGTAATCCCATTTGAGGTATCGGAACGTGTAGTTCGCGCTTGTGCAGAGAAGTAGCAGCGGGACGACCGTGAGGGAGAAGCGGCCGAACGCGGACGCGAGTTTTTCCGCGTCGGCGAAAACCGTAAACCCGAAGAAGACGAGTGCGCCGAAGGCGAGGGACAGCAGCAGCCGCTGCTTAAATTTCTTCCTCACCCTGCGGACTCCCGTTCTTGATGAATTTCATGAAGGTGCAATAGAAATGCGAGAGTGGGAGCCCGACGACGTTGTAATAATCACCGTTGATGCGCTCCACGAACACCGCGCCGAAATCGTCCTGTATCCCATATCCGCCGGCCTTGTCCATCGGGCTTCCGCTGTTCACGTATGCGAGGATTTCTTCGGTGGAGAGTTTCCGGAACCAGACTTCTGTTTTTACGAATTCGGTGGCACGGCGCCAGGTGGGAATTTCGAGCAGAGAATACCCGGTGTACACTTCATGGCGCTGGCCGCTGAGCCGTTGCAGCATGCGCACGGCATCATCCTTGCTCACCGGCTTTTGCAGGATTTCACCGTCGATCACTACAATCGTGTCGGCCCCGAGCACAATGCCGGATGGAAGATGGAAGGCCACGTCACGCGCTTTGCGCTCGGCGAGGATCCGGACATGGTCCGCCGGCGGCACGTCGTCAACGATGGTCTCGTCGGTGGAACTCGGAATGATATGGAATTTCAGTCCGATCTGGCGTAGCAGTTCCTTTCGGCGGGGCGATTGGGACGCGAGTATGAGGCCTGATGGTTGCATGTCTCGATTCGATTCACTCCAATTTACCATAGTACGAAAAAGAGACTTCATCCGAAAGGGCAGGGCCTGTCCGGTATAATACGGTCCTGCTACGCCCCCCCCCCCCTCGATCAACGCCTCATGTCGCAAGTCGGGGCGCCCAACACGCGGGCGAGACCCGCACAAATCGGGACGGTCAGCGTACAGGCAGTAGAATGACGACCGTGGTGCCGTGTCCCGGTTCGCTGTCGATCGTAATGCTGCCGCCCATGTCGTCGAGTATTTTTTTTACGATCGCGAGGCCCAGTCCCATGCCTTCTGTCTTTGTCGAAAAGTTCGGTTCGAAAATCCGAGGCAACGCTTCGGCCGGGATGCCGATGCCGGTATCGCGCACAAGGACGGTCAGCGCGTCACCTTCCAGCCTGGCTTCAACATCGATGCGTCCGGCTCCGTTTATCGCTTGGACGGCATTGCGCAGGACGTTTGTCACGGCGCGGGAAAATTCCTCGCGATCCCCGGCCACGGCGGGGAGGGGAGTAGAAAGCGCGAGCCGCCACTCGATGGATTCATGATGCCGGAACAGGTCGACCGTCTCCGCGAGGATAGCGGCGATGTCGAGCCGCACGATCGCGCGGCGTGGCATGCGCGCGAAGCGCGAGAATTCGTCGGCGATACGGGAGAGCGATTCGATCTGATCGATTATCGCGTGAGTCACTTTCGTGATGATCTCGTCGAGATTTTTTGCACCGTCGTGCTGCGCCCTCTGGAGATGTTGCGCCGCCAGTTTCATCGGCGTGAGCGGATTCCGGATTTCGTGCGCGACCTGTTTCGCCATCTCCTTCCAGGCGAGATCGCGCTCGGCTGCTGCAAGTTCTTCGCGGCTCTGCCGCAGTTGGTCCGTCATCGTGTTAAAGGACGATACAAGCTCACTGATCTCGGGCGACGAGGCGACGGACACCCGCTTGTCCAGATTACCCGCGGCGATATCGCGGGTGGCGGCTGTAAGTGCGCCCAATGGCCGTGAAATCTGCCGCGCAAGGGCCAGACTGGCAATGCCGACCAGCAGCATGATGAACGCGCTGCCGAGCAGTATTGCGGCCGAGGAACGGATTGTCGCCTCCTCGGCCCGATCGCTCTCGAAGAGTGTGGGCGAGGCCAGCAAACCGAGCGCTTCACCGCCCGCGTCACGCAAGGCGACATACCCCACGAAATACGAGAAACGGCCGATGCGTTCGGTGCTGAGATAAAAATCCGCACCATCGAGAAAGACCGCGCGGTATGCCTCGGGATTCGCCCGTCGTGGCAACAGGCCGGCTGTGTACAATTCTGGCCGGCTTGATGCGCGCAGATCGGGGCCGCGGAAAACGGTTATCTCGCGTCCTGCTCGCGCCGCAATGTCAATACACGCGTCGTCGCGTAACGTGTCAAGAGCAGTGGCCGCGCTTGAGCCGCGTGGCGAAAGGGTGACGCGCAATGCGGAGAGTCCTTCCCGGAGCTGTGCCTCGGCGACACGCCTCTGGCTTTCCGCGAAAAATCCCTTGGCAAAAATCCATACGAGGAGGACGGGGATGGCGGCAACAGCGAGAAACGCGATGCGCAGTCGTGTGGAAAAGCGTAATGATCGCGGGACTCGAATCCGTCTGCAGCACAACGCCGCCGCGGCGAAGATGAGGGCGAGCACACTCGCATGTACCAGCGCGGATCGAACCCACCGATATACGCTGAACAGGAATTCCCCACGACCGGGCGCGAGGCAGATGACGCCGTCGTCCACGGCGATGAAGAGCGAGAGCCGCGCCCCGTCCGGCGCGCTAAAATCCGCCCAGATCCGGTCGCTGCCGGAGGAGAAGGCGTGCCGCACGACCTCCGGCAGTTTTGCTCCGCGCGGGAAAGCTGCGTCTGATGAGGCCGAGAGCCGCCCACCGCGGAACGTGGATATGACAAACCTGTCTTCAGGGACGGATGTGGACGGGGCAGCCGTGTTGCGCAGGACTTCGACGCCCTGCTGCGACAGCGCGAGCGGATCGAGCCGTTCAACCAGCACCGCCGCGATCCATCCCGAGCCGCCGCGTGTGATGCCGAGCGAGAAATTGCGCCGCAGAGGATCGTCGCTCTGCTGTATGACAAAACTCGTGTCGCGCGCGCGCAGAAGCGCCGCGTGCAGACGTTCATCGCGCAGTACGCGCGGATGAATGCCCGCGCTGAATTCCGACACAGTCCCGCCGCGCGCGTCGCGTAAGATGATGGCGCTGTTGTTGCGCTGTGCGCTGAGTGGCGACGTGGCCCAGAGTGAGTACGCGAGCGCGCTCCCTTCGAGGATGCGCCGGTCGTCCGCTGAGGCGAATGCCGCGCGGCCCCCAATGTCGAAAAGTGTCTGCGCGACGAGCGCACCGGCCCAACCATCCACCGGACGCGCAAGCTGTTCGCCCATCGCCTCCATGTCGCTATGTCGTCGCTCGCGCATGAACATGTCGAGCATTGTTGCGCTGCACAGCGTCGCGATGAGCAATAGGAGGATCGATCGTGTAAACCACCCCCGTTGATGAAGACGGCGCACATGTTCCGCGTCGACGCTCAACAGGAGAAAAACAAAACTCAAGGCCGCTGTGATTGACAGCGGGAGCAGCAACCGCTGTGTTGTTCCTGCGTAGAGCGCGATGCCAGCCGCAGTGAGCAGCACCACCAACAGGATTTGTGCCGACAAACGAATGTGCAAGCCAAGCATGGCGCGGCGTGCAAGACCGAGCAGCAGACCCCATGCGGCCACACAACCGCCTGCGAGTAAAAACACGTTCGCGGTCATGATCACATACAGCGGATCCGAGAACAGGGGCGCGACGGTGTCGTAGTTCAACGACGAATCTGCAACAAAGCTCTGGAGACTTGCAGCCAACGCCCGGACGAGGAATGGGAACGCCAGGGCCAGACCTGTGATAATTCCGGATGCCGCTGCACGCGACATCGGCGGCCGTGTCGCGTCGCGAGTGAGTATCACAACGGCCGCGGCGATGTTCCACACAAAGAGGAGGAGAGTGACCGTCAGCTCACCCAACGAGCTTGCGATTCCAAATCCGAATGACGAGGCGAACACGGCGGGATTCAGCATGCTGTCGGGCAACAGGGATCCCGCGGCGTCGAGAGCGAGCAGCAGCGCGCGTGCGCTCCAGAATGCGACGCTGATCACCGCCACACGCGCCGCAGGATGCATGTCGCGCGTCAGACGTATGAGGAGCACGAGCGCGAGGAACGAAACGGCGAGGGCGAGGAAGCCGACAACCCGCGCGAACGATGCGTTGATCGACTGTGCATGCACGTCGGCGCGCGCGCGCAGTACCGCTGCGCGCGCGATGAGAACACCGTTGTGTTCAACGGGTGCGGACAGGTAGCGCCCATCCTTCAACAACGGGGCGTCGGGATAAAAAAGGAGTGAAACATCCGATATGTCTTCATCGTGCAGATACCCCTGCAACGACAACTCCCGCGTTATCCGATCCGACACCGGCGGAGGCGCGATCAAGGCCCGGCCCGCTATCAGCGCACCTCCGCACTGCAGCGGAGCCGAGGCCATGAAGAGCACGCGCGCACCATCGTGCGCGACCCAGACGCTGTTGACGCCGGGTGCCGGGAACGGCCCCGGAAGCGCGCGCCCGCGGTACACGAGCAGGCGTCCCGACGAGTCCCGCGCTTCGATCGACACACCGTCAGGGAGTTTTGCGGCCAGCAGGGCTGTCATGGCCGCAACCCGTGTTGTTCGATTCCGCGGGTCGATCGCCGCGAAGGCCGGGGTTGCGCGCAGTTCGCGCAGCACGTCCGTGGTTTCGCGCAGATACTCCGCACTGCGACTCTGTACTCGTGCCACCGTGGCGCTGTCCAATTCGGCCGACAGTTTCGGCCATGACGCGGATACGCGCGATACAAAGATCTCCCTGCCGCCCAGGACTAGAACCAGGCACACGGCCGCGGTGAGCGTCGCAGCCGCCAGTTGCCTTTCGCCGCCCGGAAGGAAATGCGCCATGGGTGAGCCGCGCCGCGTCTCAGCGCTGCGCGATTGTGATCTGGTTGATCCGCCAGCCGCGATCGGAGGCGGCAAGTGACACAAACACCTGCGCCGTGCCGCGTTGTCCGCGCTTCGTGTATTTCAGCGCACCGACGCCGTACACACTCTCCGACGACACGTTGGTGGTTGTGAATTCGAAAGCAAACGGCATGTGAACGGAGAGGAAATTCCTGAGGATGAAGAAGCTCTGCTCGCCGCTGTAATATCCGTTTTCACCGGTGGGGAGCGTCAGGAATACTTTGCCCGAAAAATATCGCTGCAATCCCTTTGTGTCGCCATGTGCCAATGCTTCCCCGATCGCGGTCAGAGATTGTCGGGCTCCCTGTTCGTCGACGGCCTGGAAGATGCGGAGCGAATCAGAGCCCGTGCCGCTTGCCATGCCAACGGTGGCCTGTGTCCACAGGTACACGAGCAAGAGTGGCGCTATCGTCCATCGAATCCTCATCCTGCTGTCCTCATGCCTGCCAACTTACTTCCATCTCGTCCGTAAAATCAATTCCCGGCACCGAAACGAGCCGGGACCGGCGTTGCGCGTAAGAACGTCACGACGCCGGTCCCGCCCGGTCTCAGCGCTCCGTCGGGCAGGCCGGAGCACCGAGTGCATCTATCGTTGTCATCTGCTTCTCTGCGAACGTCCGCCCGGGGCGCCGTCGTCGCGTGTGCGTGTGTTGGTGTTCGACGCAGGCGCCTCGACACGGGGCGAGGAGCTTCTGTCTCGCACAGACTCGTCTCTGCCTCGCGAGGAGGGGACATCGACTGATTCGGCTCTTGCCCGTTCCTGGCGTGCCCGTTCCTCGCGCACCCTTTCCTCACGTGCCCTCTCCTCGCGCACCCGTTCCTCACGTGCCCTCTCCTCGCGTGCCCGTTCCTGGCGTGCCCGTTCCTCGCGCACCCGTTCCTCACGTGCCCTTTCCTCACGCACCCGTTCCTCACGCACCCGTTCCTCGCGTACGCGTTCCTCGCGCGCCCGTTCGTTTTGGATACGCACTTCCTCCGTGCGAGCACGCGCCCGTTCGTTCTCGAGACGTGTCTGCTCTTCGCGGGCACGCGTCCGTTCTCTCTCGGTGCGGAGCTGCTCGTCGCGCGCTCTCGCACTTTCCTGCCGTGCCTGTTCTTCCCGGACGCGCTCTCTCTCACTTTGCAACTGTCCATCGTTCGTGCGGGAACGGTCGGTCTCAGTCCGTATTTGTTCATCCTGAACGCGTGCGCGGTCGTTTTCGGTGCCGGCGCGGTCGACGCGGTCGCGCGTTGTCCCGTCGCTGCGCACACGGTCGCGTGTATTCCCGGGGGTAGAGACGCCACTGCCGTCACGATCGCGACCGCTTCCCGGCACCTCGTCGCGGATCCGCTCGTTCCGCGAACGTGTGGTGCCGTAATCGCGGCTGCGCGTCTGTCTGTATGTGACGGGTTCGTAGTTCCGGACGTATCCACGACGTGTTTCGATGCGCGGATCCACACGCACGATGCGTGTGTGCGGGCGGATCGGCACGACGTGCGGCCGGTAATTTCCGAATCCCCACGCGCAATTGAGGTAGCCGTGTCTATGCGGTCTGCGCACGCCGGGTCCGCGGAGTTCGAAGCGCCAGAACGGGCCGTCGAAACGCAGGTGTACACGCGCGGGATAGTAATCGTACCCCCACCAGTAATCGTATCCGTGCGTTACAACCACATCGTATCTGCCGCATGAGGAGTTGTAGGGATCGAAACCTCGCGCATTGTGGTGACAGCTTCCACACATGTAGCGGGGATACCAGACCAGGCCGTCCACAAAATACCAGGTGGTCGCGGACGCGCGGATAACGTGCGGATGCGCGATACGCTCGTTGATGGAGTTGATGGCCACGAAGGGGTCGCCTGTGATGGGGGATATGCCGAGGTGATAGCTGCGACCGCGGACTCCGTAGCGCAGTCCGTCCCAACGCGAGGTCGCGATGGCGTGAATGTATTCGACGCCGCGCGGTCCCGACACGCGCAGGTCTTCGACCTCATAATACTCGGGCAAACGATACGTGATCCCTCCGTACACGAAGCCATCGTCGGGATAGCGCGGGAAGAGGATGCGCACATCACCTTCCGTCGAGATGGAATAGATGGTGACATGGCAGTCGTCGCTTGCGCGGAAGTAGATTGACAGAGGATCGCCGTCGCGGTACACGGCGCCCTCGCCCCGGTCGGTCCAGACGTCGACGTCGAGATCCATGCCCGAGCCGGGGATGGGGCGGGGTGGCGCCGCCGCGAGCGGGAGGGCGAGCGCAAGAGCTAGCAGTACGCAGATATGTCCGATCGTTTTCATGGCTGCCTCCGTCATGGGATGCGAATGAGTCGTGTCGTTGTGCTTAGTGGCCCGCCCGCGCCGACGCCGAGCCGCGTGCGCGTTTGCTGAGGGAACCCTTGCCGCGATGGAAGAGCTCGGGATTGCCCGTCGCCGTCTGGTATGCCCAATCGAATGTTATCGCTGTCGCTCCCACATCCACGACGCGAACCTTGGCGAAATGGTTGTCGAATGTCTTCACGACATATGTGTGGCCGCGCACGATGGCCGCATCTTTTGTCGGATTCCAGCCGGCCTCAGGCGCGGCCGAAATCTCGTCGATGTTGCGTGTGTATCCCATGTCTTGAATCTCTCCGTCGTCCCATACGACGAAGTAGGGCACGTTCTTCGTGTCAATTTCGAGATACAGATCCGTGTTGTCTGTGTCGTAGTGGACGATCCGGTAATCGGAAAAATCGTACCCGCCGCGCCCGGGATCACGGAAACGGTCGGTCATCACAACATTGCGTCCTTCCGGCCGGGGCGTGTCGTACACGACGTCGCGGCTCAGATCGCTTTCGTTGCCGTTGATATCGTAAGCCGCAACCGCGTAGTAGTAGGTGACGCCGTTCACTGCATCGAGGTCAACGAATGATGCAGTGCGTGTGTTTCCGATCAAATCGTAGCGCCCGCGATAGCTGCTGCTCACGTACACGTTGTACCCCGCGATGTCCCCCTCCTGGTTCTCGATCCAGCGCAGCTCCACCGCGCGGTCGAGCGAGGTGCTCGTGATGCCGACGGGCGGAAGGGGCGGGACGACGTCGTAGTCGGGACCGTGCCCCTCATCGCAGGCCGACAACAAGAGGATCGGAAGGACGATGGAAAGAGTGACGAGGCGTTTCATGATTGGCTCCTGCTTGTGCGGTTCTTGAGTGTATGCGGCAATTTCGATGCCAGTTTCATTGCGACCGGTGTTGATCCTTTGACGCGAATTCCGCGCTTTCGTTGCACGAGTGTCTTGGGTGTGTCGTGGAAAATGGACGCATGCGTCCTGCGGGACATAAAAAAAGCCGGCTCTCGAAGGAGCCGGCTTGTGCCCTGAATAGAGCCGGTGATTGTGTTCGTGATTACCGCACGACGGTGAGGATTTTGCTCTCGGCAAATATCTGATCCTCGCCGCGCGTCACCTGCATCCGATAGATGTAGCGGCCGGCGGCAACCGGTGCTCCGCTGAGATCGGTTCCATTCCAGAATGCCACGTGTGTGCCGGTGCCGCGTGTCTCGCCCGGGACCAGCCGTGCTATTTCCTGCCCCGTGACGGAATAGACGCTGATCGAAACCGCGCCTTCCTCGGGAAGAGTGTATGCCACGGACGTCGTATTCATACAGGGATTGGGATAATTCTGTGTCAGCACAAATCCGTTCTGCACCTGGCCGGCGACATTGATGACTGCGCTCGACGACACTGTGCCGTCACGATCGATCTGCATGAGACGATAGGTGTTGTCGCCGCGGACATCGCGGTCGTTGAAGCGGTAATACTGCGGGGTGCTGACAGTGCCCATGCCCTGAACGAAACCGAGCGACTTCCACACGCCGCCGACGCGCTTCTGCACGTCGAATCCGTGATTGTTTGATTCAGTCGCTGTCTTCCACGAAAGCACGATTTCTCCGCCACGCAGTGCGCCGCTGAACGAAACCAGTTCGACGGGCATGTGACCGTCACCCGCAAACGTCGCTTTCGGATCGCCGATAATGACGTCCATCCAACCCATGTATGCGGAGGCCATGTAATAGGTCTCGGCAAGGTTGTAGCTCTGCGCGTTGGTCCAACGCTCGTACAGATAATCGACGCGCGTCATGGCGCCGCTGTACGGCTCCCACACGTATCCCTTTGTGCCTGTCACGCCCTGCTCGTGAATGAGGTCGGCGACCATCGACTGCCATCCGATTGTCGGTTCGACAAAAGTCGAGTCCGCAAAGGAGCGCCCGCTCGAGCTGACGTATGTGTCACCCAGCGCCTTGGCCGACCAGTTGAAGCACGGTTTTGCTTCGGAGGTGTACGACGACCAGTTGGCGTCGTTGCTGCCCCAACTGACGTAGCCGAGCACGTTCGTCTGGTTGGTGACGAAGGTGGTGGTGGAATCGAGGTAGGTATTGTATCCGCGATTGCGGAGCAGGTTGCGTGCAGTGATCATGTTCTGGTTCAGGAGCGCGCTTCCACGCGTGATATCGATATCGAACACAAAAGTACCGGCCGATTTGTACGGTTGGCGCGCGCGGTCGATAAGTCCGACGATGTCACTGTATGAGTAACCCGCAAGTCGTGTGACCAGATACACGTTCGAGTACGTGGAACTCCTCGTGAAGTGTGCATTTGCAAATCCGTACGGATTGGACACGGGACCGTTTTTCCCGATCTGTGCTTCAAGGGAACTGTTCAAGAGGCACAGATCGCTGTCGAAGGATCCCGCATTGGACTGAAGACTGAAAACGCCCGATGACCGACGCACCTTCAAAGGCACGCCCTGTGTCGTCACGATGTACTTGATGGACGTGGTCAAGCTGTTCGACTGCATGTAGACTTTGATCTGCTGCAGAATGCCAGCATACGTGGTGGAATCGATTTCCTCGGTTGTTGGCATCGATATCGAACAGATGTTCTGTGTCGGTATCGAGCGCTGTGTCTTGAAATATGTTGCGACATCCTGTGAGATCGTGCTGTTGGAATTCACCACCACAAGTACATCGGAATATCCTTGCGCACGAACGGTTGCATAAGCAAGAGCGCAAAGGGTCAGGAGGGCGAAGAGTGTCGTTCTGTTCATGGGGATTCTCGGTGCTTGGTTCAAGTTTCTAACCTCACACACCCCTTATACATTTGACGGGCCAAACCTCCATTCAAGTCACACACGTTTACCAAAGTCGTTGATAATTAAAGATATAACGGCTGCAGTTCTTGCCATTCGGTGGCGGATTACCCCTCGATCCGTGTAATTACTGCAATGCGCGGGTCTATTCTCGCAGCCGTAATGCAAGTCGGGGTGCGAGAATTGCATAAATCGATTCGTTTGCGAGTATTTTAATGCAATTTCCGTCGAAGTCTGACCTGAGAGAATCCCAGATTCCCCTCGTTTGCGCCAATTTGAGGGTGTTATATCGGTGCCGATGCGGAATTTGCAGTAACCGACATCGAACCGTCGACGGTCCCAGGCTGCCGTCAGCAGTGATTCAAAAAAAAGCCACCCATTCGGGTGGCTTCACAGACTTTTATGAAAAAGGTCTACTGTTCCGGCTCGAGATCGTACTGGCTGACCAGTCGCTCCACATCTTTTTCGAAGCGCGGTGTTTTTGCTTCCCGCACCTTCTCAATGGCGGCGAGGGCCTTTTCCTTGTTACCGGAGAGCGCCCATGCGCGTGCTGCGCTGAAATAGCGACTCGCCGTGAGGAAATCATTGGTAAACATCCCGGCCGCATCTTCAAAGAGGGCTGCTGCTTCTGCGAATTGTTTTTTACCCTCGTAGCCTGCCGCCTTGCCCGCCACTGCGTTCGACTTCAGCAGATCACCAGAGGGGGAGGCCTTATCGAAGGCGTCAATCGCCAGATCGTACTGCTCCGTGTTCAGATAACAGGTGCCGAGAAGCAGCGAGGCTGTTTCACCGGACGTGGTACCGCTGTACGTGTCGGCAATACTTTTCAGGCCCGTGATACCCTGTGCAGGATCGCCGTCGATGGCAAGCTTGAACTGCTGTTGCTGAATGAGCACCTGCACTTTGCGCAACTGCATACCCGCATCAGCTTCTTCCTCGGCCTTGCCGGCAGAATAGATGTACGCGAACACGATGATTGCGGCGACAAGCACAACACCGCCGATGATGAACCGGCTGTACTGCGCATAAAACGACTTGGCGCGATCCATCGTCGTTGCCATTTCGGACGTCGGGACCACTTCGCGGACGGAAATTTTCTTTTTCGCGGTTAACACTGCCTCTCCAGTATCGGTATTGTATGCGTGCTCGTAAGTGGTACGCCTGGGGGGAATCGAACCCTCAACCTTTGGCTCCGGAGGCCAACGCTCTATCCGATTGAGCTACAGGCGCATCGAATCACAAAGATAGATAGAATCTGCGGGAAAAACAATCAGTGGTGTTCGTTCGACAGCGAGCCGAATCTTTTTCCTGGATGCCGACAAGAGATAGGTGTGTGAGGATGTCCGCTGTTACACGTGAAGATGAATCGTCCGCGAAAAATCCCGCGTCACACGAGCTGCAATTCAGTAAAACCCTGCGCGTGAAATATTCCGGACGGTTATCCAAAGTGATCGAGGTAGTCCGAGATGAAAGGATTATCTCGACGCTCGCTGCCAATAGTTGTGAACGGACCGTGACCCGGATACACGGTGGTCTCGTCCGGCAATGGCAGCAAAACCTCGACGATGGATTCCAGAAGTTGGTCGTATGATCCGCCGGGGAGATCGCTTCGGCCGATGCCTCCGCGGAACAGAACGTCGCCCGCGAAGAGTATCCCCAGCCCCGCTTCGTGGAGCGCAATATGTCCGGGAGTGTGACCAGGCACGCACAACACGCGAAAACGCAGCGTGCCGCATTCGATGATGTCGTTTTCCCGCAGGAGTCGCTCCGGAACATGTGCGCGGAGCGGGTATGGAAGCGGGTAGCCGAGCAAGTCCGGCGTCTCCAGCATCGCGGCGTCTTCCGCGCCTAAATACACGGGGATTCCAAGAGTTTCGGCGAGTTCGTCGGCGTCACCCGTGTGGTCCCAATGACCGTGGGTCAAGACCAACGCCCGAGTGTCGAATCCGGTGCACTGCAGACGGAGGTCCGTGGCGCTCGCGAGCGGAGCGTCGATGATAAGAGCGGCGCCGGCGTTCGGATCGCGTACGATGTAAGAAATGGTGTCGAGAGGACCACGCGGGAGAGCGAGTACTTCGGCGTATGAATGCTGGTAGCGGGAAATCATGGCTGTGTGGATGCGAAAAAAAAGGTCCGCCTGTGGCGGACCGTGCTCCTCGAGTAGGACTCGAACCTACAACCCTGCGGTTAACAGCCGCATGCTCTACCTATTGAGCTATCGAGGAATATAAGGACTACAAAAATAGCCACGGCCGCATACGAAGTCAAGTTCACCGGCCATTTTTTCCTTGCCCTGTTTCCCTCGAAGCGGCGGGGTTTCGGTGGACGAAACATCGCTTTCTTCGGTTACCGATTCGCTTCTCGCGTGTCCCCAGAGAAAGCGGGCTATTTTGTCCCGGAACTTAGAAACCCGGATTCACCACGGCACTTTTGGTGATACGGAGGAACTGCTTCCAATCGGTTGCATTTTGCTTCATGTCATTGTATGTTCCTCGAACTGATCGACGGTGTTTTCAAAAACTCCGCCCCCCCCACACAACGTACTTGAACCTTATGAACAGGAAGGATCCGCCTCGTCGGCGGAAGCTTGTGCTCCCGCCTGCATCACGCCCTTCCGCAATAATTGTTCATACTTTCCTTCCATATCTCACTTACAAGGAGGACGATATGCAACAAAAGCTGCTACGAAAGGCTGGGTTGCTCGGGGTCGTCGCGACTGCCCTCGGCTTTTTCATTGCAGGCTGCGTGGACGAGCCCACACCGCCGGTGGCCCCGCCCGTCACAAGTTCCGTGCGCTTCGTGCACGCGGTGGTCGGCGCACCTGCTGTGGACATCTGGGTTGACAGCCTGAAGGTCTACTCGAATGTGTCTTATTCGCAGAACACGCCGTACAAAACGGACGTCAAATCGGGTAATCGGTTCATCCGCCTCGTGCCCGCCGGCAGCGACACCGCCTCTGCCGTGTTCCGTCAACTGGTCAGCATCCGCTCATTCACGAAGATGACCGCGGTGTTTGTCGGCGATGTAACCGACATGGGACTCCTCCTGACGCAGGAACGTTTCACGTATTCCAACGAAACGAAGAAACTGGCAGACACCGCGCAGGTGAAATTAATCAACACCTACCTCGTCGGAAGCCCGGTCAAGATGGTGAAGGATGCAGTGACGGGTCCGACGGTGATTGGCGCAGTTAACGCCTTCGCACCGTCATCGTACACGAACGTGCTTGGTGGCGCGTACAAGTTTTACGTCGTCACAGCGGCCGATGAAGAAGTAAAGGAAGTGAACATTACCCTGACCGGCAAGACACGTTACACATTCATTCTTGTTGGCGACCTGGCTTCCCCCCAGGTACTGACACTGGAGGATGACAAGGACTGAGTTCCCGGATAGGATGCTCACGTCCATCTTCGGCTTTCGACTGTACTGAAACACACAGTTCTTAGGAGGATATTATGCACAAAAGGATGCTGATTGCCATCCTCTGTTTTGTGTTCATCCCAGCAGCGCTGTTCGCGCAGACGGGCAAAATAGCAGGAAAGGTAATGGATCGCGAGACGGGCGAACCGTTGATCGGCGCGAACGTCAAGATCGACGGCACATCGCGCGGCGCGACCACCAACATCAATGGTGAGTACGTAATTCTGAACGTACCCATCGGTAAAGTCACTCTGGTCGCCACATATGTGGGCTATCAGAATATCACCATCCGCGACGTGCTGGTTCGCAGCCAGGAAACGACGCAGAAAGATTTCCAGCTTCCGTCCGAGGCCTACAAGGTCGGCGAAGTGGAGATTATCGCCGAGCGCCCGCTCGTCGATAAAAACGTGACGAACAGCAAGAGCACCGTCACGCAGGAAGATATCGAGAACCTGCCGGTCCGCGGTGTCGAAAGCATCGCGGCCCTTCAGGCCGGTGTTGTTTCGTCTGGTGGCACACTGTTCGTCCGCGGCAGCCGCGGCGACGCGACGGGGTACGTGGTTGACGGCGTGGTTGTGAACAACCCGCTCGCCGGCGGACGCGCCCTGACCGTGATTCAGAATTCCATCGCGGAAGTAAACTTCCAGGCCGGCGGTTACTCCGCTGAATTCGGCGGCGCCAACGGCGGTCTGATCAGCACCACCACCCGTTCGGGCGGTCGTCGTCTGCAGGTCGGTTTTGAAGCGTTCACCGACGGATTTTACTGGACCGGTTGGGATTACAGCAAGCGTCCCGTGACGCTGTCTGATGTGCCCGGCTATTATGATGCCGCCACCG
Source organism: Ignavibacteriota bacterium (assembly GCA_016218045.1). NCBI lineage: Bacteria > Pseudomonadati > Ignavibacteriota > Ignavibacteriota bacterium. The sequence continues at coordinate 151,930 of JACRFB010000010.1, read as the reverse complement.
GTAAATACGATCTGAGCAAACTCAATGCCGCGATCCCCGATCGCGAATCAGCACTTGGCACATACAGCACTGGTACGAGCGTCTATACGATGACGGTCGGCGGCCCGCTGTGGGGCCCGGTGAAATTCTTTGTTGCCGGCGAGAATTCGTTCGCGCGCACAGGCGGTATTAACCGCCGCGCGATCAACCTCACGCAGATGTACGACGCGGCGCTTCGTAGCACCGCGGCGCACAGTCTCCTTCCGGAGTCCGAGAGGAACAAGATCGGCATCTTCGATCCGTCCAATGGCCAGAATGCCGAGAAAGTGAACGTGAGCTTCCCGGCCGCGTATATCCCGAATCAGGCGGGTCAGAACTGGGCCAGCAATGGTAACCTGACCATCGATCTCAGCCCGATCAATTTCCGTCTCGGTGGATCGTATTCTTACAGCACCAGCCGTGGTGGCGTGGGAATCGGCGCGCTGGCAAACGAGCGACGCGCTAGTCTGAATGAGGGTGAGAACTACGCGGGTAACCTCAAGATGACGCATCTCCTGAACAACAGTACGTTCTATGAAATCTACTTGAATTACTTCGGCAGCTTCGGCATCACCTACGATCCCGATCACAAGCACAACATCTTCGCGTACGGCGATTCCATTGCCAACGCCGCTTTCGGATACACGTATCGCGCGGGCGACAACCTTCCGTTGACGACCGCCCTGTTCGACGGCAGCTTCACGCCGTTCGGTTATCCGATGACCAATTACGCGAAGACCCGTTACAATTCGATCGGTGGTAAGATCAACTTCGTGCACCAGATCGGCCGTACCCACGAAATCAAGGTGGGCGGCGAGGCGACAAAGTACACGATCCGCAGCTACGGTATCGACGCCATCAACCTGTGGCGCAACATCCGCGTGACGCCCGACATTTCCGCCGAGCAGCTCGCGGTTACAGCGCGTTCCAACTACTACGGGTATGACATGTATGGCGCGACCGACGATACGGAATTCGACGGTCCGAAAGAGCCCGTGTTTGCTGCGTTCTACGCACTTGATAAAATCGAACTCGAGGACCTCGTCATCAACGTCGGTCTCCGCTACGATTATATCAACACCGCGTCGAAGCAGTTCAAGGATCCGCGCAAGGTCCTGTTTGATGACAATGGAAACATCGATCCCGCCGGCATGGAAGACGTGCCCGCCTCCGAAACAGTGAGCCCGCGTCTCGGCTTCTCGTTCCCGGTGACGGATCAGACCGTGTTTTATGCACAGTACGGCAAGTTCGTGCAGCAGTCGCGCCTCCGCGACGTGTATCTCGGCAATTCCGTGAGCGCGTCGAATATCCGCGGCGGTTACGCGATCCAGACCCCGGTCGGTTACGGCCTGAAGCCCGAGCGCACCACGCAGTACGACTTCGGTTTCCGTCAGCAGATCGGCGAATACATGGCCTTCGACATCGGCGCGTTCTACAAGGACATCCGCGATCAGATCCAGATGCAGCAGATCACCGCGGCCGCCGGCGCGCAGCATTCGGCCTACTATTCCTGGGTGAACGGCGACTTCGCCACCACCTCGGGCGTCTCCCTGAAACTCGACCTGCGTCGCGTCGAGCGCATGCAGGCCTCCCTCGATTACACGTACTCCGACGCGCGCGGCACCGGTTCCTCGCCTTCGGAATCCTTCTACGCCATCTGGCAGTCGCCGACGGAAACGCCGTACCTGCCGAAGTACACCATGCCTCTCGACTTTGACCAGACCCATCGCGGTTCGGTGAACATCGACTACCGTTTCGGCAAGGACGACGGTCCTGCAATCGGCGGCGCGAAGTTCCTTGAGCGCACGGGTTTGAACGTGGTGTTCGCATTCCACAGTGGTAGCCCCTACACGCGCGTCGACGAATTCAGCTTCGGCAACCGTCGTCAGCCTGTGGAGTCTATCAACAGCTCGCACACGCCGTGGGTGTTCTCCGTTGACGGCCGCCTCGACAAGTCGTTCTCCGTCGCCGGTCTGGATTTCAACGTGTACCTCCGCGTGATCAATCTCCTGAACATCCGCAGCGCGACAGGCGTCTTCTCGACGTCGGGCGCGGCGGACGACGACGGGTACCTCGCCACCGAGGAAGGCCAGTCGCGTCTGAAAGGCATTCAGGAAGCGGCCGAGCGCGTAGCGCGCGAGAACGGTTCCGCGAATGCCGCGGCGGAAGGTCAGCTCTTCCGTCAGATGTATCAGGACTATTACTATCAGATGAACATACTGAACGCAGGAACCTACGCCGGTCCCCGGCAGATCTTCCTCGGCCTCCGTGTGGACTTCTGATGCGGCTGCAGGCACACACACCCTGTGAAGACGAAATTTTGTTCATACAAAGGAGAGTAGGCATGAAACAACTCCGCAACGCATTCCTGCTGCTGGCGCTCCTGGGGCTCGCTGCCCCGTTGGCCGCGGGCGAATTGCCCGGCGGTGACAAGTCGCAGAAAGGAATGTCCAAAACTACCGACAACGATATTTGGGACTTCATCTCGATCAACAACATCCTGATGTGGATCTCCAATAACGGCGCCACTGCGCACAACCCGCGCAACGACGCATCGGGATTGGAATGGCCGCGCGGCAGCGCGAAGTACTCCATCTTCACCGACGGTCTCATCTGGGGCGGCACGGTGAGTGGTGAAATTCGCGTCGGCGGCGCCACGTATCGCTACGGTCTCGCCGCCGGTCCGATCAAGGCCGACGGAACCCGTGCTGATGCATCGGATCCCCGCTACACTATCTACAAAGTCCGCAAGGCGACCCCGGAATCGTACGCTCGCATGAGTAACGACGACTCCACCCGCCTGCACAATGATTTCGAAAAATGGCCGACTGCAGACGGCGCGCCTTTCGTCGACAAGAATAAGAACGGCATCTATGAGCCGAACTTCTACGATTGGCTTTCCAAGGGCGATGCCACGACGTTCGACACGCCATGGTTTATCGGAGACGAGGTGTTGTGGTTTGTGTCGAACGATCTCGACGACAGCCGCGCGCTCAATCTCTACGGCACCGCCGGTGTTGGTCTCGAAGTGCAGACCATGGTCTGGGGTTATGAGCAGACCGGTCCTCTCGGCAACATGATTTTCACGAAGTACACGGTCATCAACAAGGGCACCAACGATTTTGACAATGTCTATTTCTCGAAGTGGTCGGATCCTGATCTCGGCGACGCGAACGACGACTTTGTCGGTATCGACACCACCCTCGTGCTCGGTTACGTGTACAACGGCTTCGCGAAAGACGGCATCTACGGCGTCCCACCGGCAGCGGGATACGACTTCTTCCAAGGTCCCATTGTACAGGGCGATCCCTCCGATGTCGCACGCTACAATTTTGGTCTTCGCGAAGGATACAAGAATCTCGGCGTCTCGTCGTTTGCATTCTACATCAATTCCGACGGTATCTATCGCGATCCACAGCTCGGTCTTGCGGCTGGTGCCACGCAGATGTACAACTACATGGGCAGCCGTCTGTACTCCGGCAACCCGATCACGGATCCCACCACGGGACTCCAGTCGAAGTTCTGTCTCGCGGGCGATCCGATCACCAAGACCGGATGGATCGACGGCCTCGTGCACTCGCCGGGCGACCGCCGCATCCTGATGAGCACCGGACCGTTCACGCTTGCGAAGGGTGACACGCAGGAAGTTGTTGTTGCGACCATCGTCGGCCGCGGCTCCGATCGCCTGTCGAGTCTCCAGGTTCTCAAGTATTACGATCGTTTTGCCCAGCTCGCGTTCGACAACAATTTCGATCTTCCGAAAGCTCCGCCGGCGCCGAATCTCAAGGCGTCGCTGCAGCACCAGACGATCGTGCTCCACTGGGGCGATGCTCCGAGTGCTCTTGCGTCCGAGAATTTCATCGATCGCGGATACAAGTTCCAGGGCTACAACGTGTATCAGTTCCCGACCAAGAGTTCGACACTCGCCGATGCCAAACGTGTCGCGACGTTCGATGTGGTCGACAATATCGCCACTATTTTCGATGAGGTCATCGACGATCGCAGCGGTGCCGTTGTGCGCCTGCCGGTGCAGTTCGGTTCCGACGCGGGTCTAGCCCGTTCGATCGAAATCACACGCGACTTTCTTACCGATCGTCCGCTCGTGAACAATCAGCCGTACTACTACGCGGTCACGGCTTACTCGTACAATCCGGACGAGGAAGCTCCGCCTCCGCATCAGCTCGAATCGACGCCGCGTATCATCGAGGTCCGTCCGCAGACCCTGGATCCCGGCTACCGTGCGGGCATCCTGTACAATGATGCGATCCGTGCCAATCACGACCAGGGCTTCTCGACTGGCGAGATTGAGGTGAAGGTCATCGACCCGATGCTCCTGACAGGCGACACGTATGAAGTGACGTTTGATTCGGTGGGCGTTGTCGAGATCATCGTCGATCCGGATACGCTGTACTTCCCCTCGTACGCATGGAATGTGACCAACAAGGTCAAGGGCGTGCGTCTTGTGGACAAGGCCACCGCGTACAACGGTCTTGAGTCCGACTATTTCTCCATCGACGGCTTCATCATCGGCGCGAACGGTTCGGGCATCCCCGACTACGATAACCCGATCCAGAGCATCTCCTGGAACGGCGGACCGCAGGTGTACGAAGCGACCGTTGATTGGGAAAATGGTGAGACATGGGGCTGGGGAACAACCATCCCGTGGTACGAAGTGAAAAAGACGGTCGAGATCCGTTTCACGAAGGATCAGGCCAAGTGGCAAAAGGGATACAACTACCGCCGTGGCGCGTCCCCGAACTACGCGTATCAGGGGTACTTCGCGTGTCCGTTCCAGGTATGGGACGTCTCGAGTTCGGATCCTGCAAAGCAGAAGCAGCTCGCTTTTGCGTTTGTCGAGCAGAACGCCGGACCGCGCATGAACCAGACGTGGGATCCTGTCCTTCAGGGCGACCGCGAGTATCTCTTCATTCTCGACGAAGTGTACGACGGCAATCCGAATCCCGCGTACACAGCAACCCCGATCTTCCCGAACGGCGCGGCGACCATGCCGCTCATGTATGCCGGCTGGTTCCAGCATATCGCGAACCAGAATTACCCGACCACGATGCCCTGGCGCGAAGGCGACACGTGGACCATCGTGCCGAAGGTGCCTTTCACCAAGGAAGATGTGTATTCCTTCACGACCAAGAAAGCATCCTTCACGACGGAAAACGCCACGAAGGATGTGGACAACATCAACGTGTTCCCGAACCCGTACTATGGCGCCAACGCGCAGGAACTGAACAAGTACCAGCGGTTCGTCACCTTCAACCATTTGCCGGTAAAAGCAAACTTCCGGGTCTACACGCTCTCCGGAACGCTGGTGAAGTCCTTCAAGAAGGACAGCCCCAGCCAGATCTTCAACTGGGATCTCCAGAACGAGAACAATCTCCCTGTGGCCAGCGGTGTGTACATCATCCACATCGAGATGCCGGACCTCGGCACCGAGAAGATTCTGAAGCTCAGCGTCGTGTCTGAAACCCAGTACCTCGATCGCATCTAGCGAGCGAGGACGGGAATGACGACACCCGCGAACCACAAATGGAAGATTGAATTGACAAGAATGAAGGAGAACCACACTATGCGTACAATGCTCACATCACTCACCGCGGTTGTTGTTGTGCTCGCGGTTGCGTGCGCGACGGCACTGGCTGGTGGCGGCAATCGCGTGGGCACCGCGGGAGCGGAACAGCTCCTGATTCCGGTGGGCGCCCGCGGAGTCGCGCTGGGCAGTTCGTATACCGCCGGCATAACCGGCGTCAATGCGATCTACTACAATCCCGCGGGTCTTTCCGCTTCGACAGCCCGTGCGGAAGCCACTTTCTCGCAGATGTCGCACATCGGCGGCATCGACGTCTCGTACGTCGGTATCGGGGCCAATTTCTCGGGCTTCGGTCACCTCGGATTCACAATCAAATCGATGTCGTTCGGCGATATCAAACTCACCGACGAACGCAATCCTGACGGCTCGAACGCGACGTACTCGCCGACCTTTGTCACCATTGGTCTGACGTACTCGCGTGCGCTCACGGATCGCATCCGCGCCGGTGTGACGGCAAACATCGTGTCGGAGACCATCGACCGCGTTTCCGCGGCGGGTGTTGCCTTCGACGTCGGCGTGCAGTACACCGGTCTGGCCGGCGTGCGCGGTCTGCAGCTCGGCGTGACGCTTCGTCACCTCGGCGGCAACATGGCGTATGATGGTCCGGGCCTCTATCGTTCGGCGAAGGAATCGTCGGCAAAGCGCGACGCGCAGCTTCTGAAAATCGACGCCGCGGGTTTCGGCATGCCGACCTCGTTGGAACTCGGAGTGGCCTACACGCAGGCGCTTGCAGAGATGCACTCGCTCACCGTGTCAGGCGCCTTCGAGAACAACAACTTCCAGAGCGACCAGTACAGGATCGGTCTCGAGTACGGATTCAACAACCTGTTCTTCGTCCGCGGCTCCTTCAATGTGCCGGGTGACGCAGCGGAAGATGAATTCGCGGATCCCGCTTACCTGTATGGTGGCGCGCTTGGTGCAGGCGTGAATTATTCCGCCGGCGACATTTCGCTCGGTCTGGACTACGCCTATCGTATCAGCCGCGTGTTCGACGGCAGCCACGTGTTCACCGTGAACGTCGGATTCTGACAACGCACTGATTTGCACAAGGGCCGGTCCGGGTGGACCGGCCCTTTTTATTGCGCTCCATAAGGTGTCACCTTTTCCGCCATCCCGTGTTTTACCGGAGAAATGTAAACGCCGTCAGGTCCGCGCCGTCTGGTTTCCATGAGGGCACCTGAGTATTTTGCCGTGTATCAATCTGGAGGCACATCATGTTCGTCCGCACCTCTCTCGTCATCACGCTGCTCTGCTGCTCCGCCCTGTCCTGTGTGGCTCAAACGCGCTTCCAGGTCTGGGCCGACGCCGGAGCATTCCGTTATGACGAAGAAAAATCCTATGTGGAACTGTGGTACGCCTTCCCGCGCAGCGCCCTCGCCTATAGAAATGAACAGGGCGCCTACCGCGCGTCGGTGATGATGACGGCGATTGTGAGCCGTGAGCAGGCGGGAAGCGAACCGCTCTCGCGGATCTGGCGCGTACCGGTGCAGACAGGGGACACATCCGCCAGCGACGCGCGTCTGCTGATTGGCAAGATCCAGTTTACACTTGCCCCGGGGCGGTACGCGGTCACGGTCTATGGCCGGCAGGAGGACCTTCCTTCCCGCGGTGATACCATTAAATTCCCGCTCGAAGTGCGGCCTTTCTCCGCGCGTGGCGTGCGGTTCAGCGACATTGAACTGTGCAGCTCCGTTCAACGAGCGAGCGGCGACACCACAAACATGTTCTACAAGAACACCCTGGAAGTGGTCCCGAATCCTCCGCTCATTTTCGGCGGTTCGCTTCCGGCTGTCATGTATTACGCGGAGCTGTACAATCCGGATCTTGACGTCTATTCCATTCGCAGTGAGATAGTGAGCTCGTACGGCAACACTGTGGCCGCCAAGGTGCAGAGAAAAACGGGACGGCATCCTTCTCGCGTCGAGACGGGCGGACACGCGGCAGGCACGCTTCCCACGGGAGTGTACACGCTGATTCTCTCGTATGGAGACACGACGGGCGCAATGCGCGTATCGCAGAGCAAGCGCTTCTATGTGTACAATCCATCCGTCGCCGCCGACAGCAGCGTCATTCGCCGCGCGGTCGCGAGCATCGCCTATGAGTTTGCCTCGCTTGCCGAGGATGAACTCGACGCGCAGTTTTCGTCGGCCATATACATCGCGACGAGCGATGAAAAGAAATTGTGGTCCTCTTTGTCCGGTGCTGAACCGAAACGGAAGTTCCTGACACAGTTCTGGAATACGCGTGATCCCGACACGATGACTCCCGTCAACGAGGCGTACATCGATTATCAGGCGCGTGTCCAATACACGAACCAGCATTATCGGACCTCCTACCGGCAGGGATGGAAGACCGACAGGGGACGCGTGTACATCATGTACGGGCCTCCGGACTACGTACAGCGCAATCAGGTGGAAAGCGACACCAAACCCTATGAAGTGTGGACCTACGACAGCATACAGAGCGGCGTGGAGTTTGTGTTTGTGGACAAGGGCGGTTTCAACGAATTGGAACTCGTGCACTCAACCATGCGCGACGAGATCAGCAATCCAAGCTGGCAAAGCCATATTCGGACCCGCTGATCCGATAGTACGGCTTCAACAATGCACACGATAGAGTACTGGGCATTTTCCGGTGTCGGACGCATACTCCGGCTGCTTCCCCTGTCTCTGGTGCGTTCTACCGCCCGGGCGACGGCTGATTTCCTGTTTACACTTGTGCCCGTGCGAAAAAAGCTTACTCTGGACAATCTCCACGCATCATTCCCGGATTTTCCGGAGCGGAAGCTGCGAGGCATCGCGCGCGAGGCGCACAGGAACCTGGTCACCGCAATTTTTGAACTCATGTGGACTCCGCGCATGACGCGAGAGCGTTTCTCGCGGGAGGTGCGAATTGTCAATCCCGAGGCCATTGAGGACGCATTAAAACGTGGCAGAGGTCTGGTGCTGATGTCGGGCCATTTCGGAAACTGGGAGTGGCTCTCCATCGGCAGCGCCCTCGCTTTGGAAAAAAAGTACACGGTGATCGTGCATCCGCCACACAATCCACGCGTGGCCGCGCTGATCGACCGATGGCGCACGTCGATGGGCAACAGGACCGTCCCGATGGGGGTTGCCGTCAGGGATGTTGTGCGCACACTCCGTGAGCGGGGTATCGTCGCGATTCTTGCCGATCAAAGCGGACCCGGCGGAGGACTTTTTGTGGACTTTTTCGGCAGGCCAGCCGCAACATACGAGGGCCCTGCAATCTTCGCCTTGAAATACGGGGCGCCCGTGCTGATGGGCTTGGGAGTGCGACGCGACGATGGAGCGTACGATGTGAAGCTCGAGTCGATTCCAAGCGACGACCTCTCCGGCGCGACGGACGAAAACATCCGCATCTTTACGGAGAGGCATGTCAAAGTATTGGAGCAGGGCATACGTGCAAATCCCGGGCACTGGCTGTGGCAGCACCGACGTTGGAAACATACTCCCCCGGCGGCAGCCACAGCGAATCCGGTCGCCGAAACGAGAGAAGAGCAACTGTCCAGGTGACTCGTGTCCTTGTAATACAGACCGCATTTGCGGGTGATCTGATCCTCGCGCTCCCGCTTGTTCAGGAGGCCGCGCGGCTCCTCCCCGGCGCACGAATCGATCTCCTGTGCATCCCGGCGACAGCAGCACTCGTTGAAGGACACCCGGATGTGCACCAGGTGATCGTCTATAACAAACGCGGACGCGAAAGCATGACGGCGCTTGCCCGACGGCTACGCGCAACCGGCTATTCGCTGGTATTGTGCCCGCATCGATCGGTGCGCAGTGCGCTGCTCGCGTTTGCCACGGGTGCCCCGCGGCGTGTGGCGTTCGACCGCTCGGCCGGCAGTTGGCTGTTTACCGATGCCGTGCCCTACCGGAAGGATGCGCATGAGGTGCAGCGAAACCTTGATTTGCTCGCATGTATAGATGCTCGCGTCGACAGGAACGCGCAGCCGCTGCTCGCTCCCTCGCCCAGAGACGTGGAAGACGCTGCGCGTTTTGTGAGCGACACCGTAGGTGATACGCCCTACGTGTGTCTTGCACCCGGATCCGTGTGGGCGACAAAAAGATGGACCATCCGCGGCTTCGCGGAAACGGCAATAGCGCTCTCAATAGAGCACGCTGTTATACTGATAGGTGGACCCGATGACGCTGCCGTCTGTGTTGCTGTCGAGGCGGCCGCGGGACCCGGCGTCTGCGTCAATGCAGCCGGGGTGCTGCGCTTCCAGTCCACCGCCGCTCTCATTGCGCGTGCGCGTCTTCTTGTCAGCAATGACAGCGCTCCCGTACACATTGCCGTTGCGGTCGGCACCCCCGTCGTCGACATTTACGGACCCACCGCACCACGATTCGGTTTCGCGCCGTACGGAGTATCACACGAAATTGTCGAGCGGACCGATCTTTCCTGCAGGCCTTGTGCAATACACGGTGGGAACCGCTGCCCCATAGGCACGTTTGAATGTATGGAATTGCTGGGATCCGACCGTGTCGTCGCTGCAGCGAGACGGTTGCTCGCCGCGGGCACGTCACCCTGAATGCCTGCCGGCATTGAGCCGGAATGCGGTGTTACGATTTCTCCGATGCCGCGGGTGGTGTTGATGATGACGGAGCGCTGGATGCGGAGTTCGAGGAAGATGAATGGGTTTCCTTTTTTTCCGATGTCGACGATGAAGATGCGGACGCGGGCTGCGTCGCCGATTTACGATAATCGGTGAGGTAAAATCCCGTCCCCTTGAAAAGGAGTCCCGCACCCGCGCCGATGAGACGTTGCAATGCGGGTGCTCCGCATGATGGACAATCCTTCAGAGGATCATCCTTCATGGTCTGGAACTTCTCGAAGAGGTGTCCGCAGGAGTCGCATCTGTATTCGTACGTTGGCATTGGTGTATCCTTCTTTCGCTACAAGGTGGTACGGGTGAATCAATGGTACCTGATATGATGAGCCGGGCACCGATCAGGTTTCGCGGAATCGCCCGATCAACGCATCACGGACATTAGGGGGAACAAAATCCGATACGTCGGTATGAAGCCGCGCGAGTTCACGAATGATGGACGAATTCAGGTATGTATATTTTTCATTCGGCATCAGGAAGACAGTTTCGAGATTGCCCGCGATTTTTCTGTTCATCAGGGCGATTTGGAATTCGTATTCAAAATCCGAAACCGCCCGCAATCCACGCACCAGCGCCACGGCACCCTGTCGTGTTGCGTAGTCGACTATAAGCCCCTCGAAGCGGTCCACTTTCACCCGATCATATCCGGCCACCGCTTCTTCAAGCAGGCCTACACGTTCGTCGATCGTGAACAGCGTACTTTTCGAGGAGTTGACCGCTACTGTCACGATGACTGTATCAAAGATCTCGAGCGCGCGTTCAAGCACATCGATGTGTCCGTTTGTGACGGGATCGAAGGAGCCGGGATAGACGGCCGTCTTCATCGTGTTTCCTCCGGGCTGCTGTCTGAACGAGAAACAAACGTAAGCGCGGTATCGCCGATGATACGACTGTCGAGCCGGACTCCGGACACGGCATCGTCAAACTGCGTCCCGCGTGCATGCTCGATGCAAAGGACGCCGTCTTCCACCAGGCAGCGGCCTTCAGCAACAGGCAGGAGCAGGGCGTCATACGCGCTGTAATTATAGGGCGGATCGGCGAACACAACATCGAACACGGTGGTGTTGCTTGTGAGCCATCGCTCCACCGGCACCGGCACCACCGTGCAGCGGTCCTCAAGATGAAGTGCGGCGATATTCGCTTTTAAAACAGCGAGCGAATCCCTGTCCTTTTCCACAAATACCGCCGATCCAGCGCCACGGCTCAACGCCTCGATGCCGAGACTTCCCGAACCAGCGAACAGATCGCAGACGCGTGCATCCTCCCACGAAACGCGATTGGATAGGATGTTGAACATAGTCTCTTTCACACGATCGGTGGTGGGACGAAAGTCGCGTCCACGAGGCGGATGGAGAGTGCGTCCGCCATAATCTCCGGCGATGACTCTCATGACGCGCCCTTCACCGCGGCAAGCAAGGCGGAATTGAACGTATGCGGTGGAAATGCGCCCGCGTGTGCCGCTTCGGCGCCCGAAAGAAAGGTGACAGCCCGCATCGGATTGAAGGTGCGAACGGGAATGCCTGTCACCGAAGCAAGCTCGGCGCGGGCCCGTTCGTCTCCGTGTTGACCGAAGACAAAGGCCTCGTCGATGGTGGCGTCCGTGTTCTGCAACACCGCGCGCAATGAATGCAGGGCCGTGCGGATCCGTGTCTCTGAAGTGTCGACGGCTACCGACCTGAGTCCGGCCGGATGTGCATCCGATACAATGCTCGAGGTGCAGAGATGTTCGTGCATGCCGAGCACGGCACGTGCGGGTGTGGCGCCATCTGCGGGCGCCGGAAGCATCGATTCAAACAGGAGGTGTTCGACTTCGATCGCGTGAACGGCAAAGGTCAAATGCGAGAAAGTGGCCGTCAGGAAATCGATCGTTGTCTGCGGCATGCCCGCAAGCAACCTGAGGCGCTGGTCGCCGCTTCTGCCCGCCTCCCGTGTACGGACCCGGAATCTTGTCCCCTCGGGCAGGCCTGACAACGTTGCGCATTCCCACTGGAGATGTTCCTGCAGATCCGCTTCCGGGAATCGTTCTTCCACGGGCAGGACCGTGAGCACAGCCGCGTGGTCCGGTACGACTATCGACATGTGGGATGCAAACAGGGCTCGTTCATGGAACATGATCGACGCGTCGTGTACAAAACTCTTCGCGAGCGCGTGATCGAAGGGAACCTGATGCAGCAAAGAGGATCCAAACGCGTGTGTGGTCGGATAGACGCCGCAACGCAGCACGACCACGAGGCCGTCGTTCATGCGAATTTCGACGAGTCGGAACTCCGCGCGCGTTATCTCGATGCCGATATGATGTCTCAATGCCATGCGGGAATGGGGCCTGCGCTGTCAGCGTTGTGTCCGTTATTTTGGAGTCAGAGCCGTGGAAAGATACGGTTTTATGCGTTCAAATTTTTTGGGGCCGATACCTTTTACATTCATCAGGTCTTCAACCGCCTGGAAGATTCCCTGCGAATCGCGGTATTCGATGATACGCCGCGCAATTGAAGGCCCGACACCCGGGAGCGTGGCAAGGTTCTCCGCGCTGGCCGTGTTCAGATTGATGGAGGCCTCAGCGGGTGTCTCCGAAGCGTGTGCCGTTCCTCTCGAGGAGGGATGCGTGGTCACTGCGCCATCACTCTCTCGAGGCACGAGCGCGGCGCTTCGCGCAGCAAATACCGAATCGTGCCGTTTGTAGGCATCGGCTAGTGAGTGTTTCTCCGCCGCCGGTGTGAAAAGCCGCACGAGACCGCCACACATGGCCGTAATCGATAGGAATAAAACAACAACCGCTTCGTTCCGAGTGAAACCAAAGCGTCGGCTTGTCGCGAAAAATTTCTGCATCATGACACGTGTCTCCCGTTGTGAGCGCCTGCGGTGCACGCCCTATCCCGGATTCTTACGAGAACGCGTCGAACACGGACCCGAAGAGACCCTTCTTTGAGCGCGCCTCAGAAGGTTGTACGCCTGAAACGGAATTCAGTTCCCGAATCTTATCCTTTGCCTTGCCGGAAAGATTCGTCGGGACATGAATGTGAATCCGCACGAGCAGATCACCGCGACCGCGCGCCTGCAGGTGAGCGATGCCTTTCTCACGCATGCGGAGAATCTGTCCCGCGCTGGTCCCGGCCGGAATTTTCAATCGCGATTTTCCTTTTAATGTCGGGATCTCGACCTCTGTTCCCAGGACTGCGTCGGGAAAACTAATCAGCAGTTCGTAGATCACGTCGTCCTCTTCACGTACGAAATACTCGTGTTCCTCCTCGCGGATATACACGAGAATGTCGCCCGCCTGACCGCCGCGGCGCCCCGCATTTCCTTGGCCTTGCAGTGTGATGTAATTCCCCTCGTGCACGCCCGCGGGCACGCGTATTTTCAGCGTCTGATCACCCTGCACGCGTCCTTCACCTGAACAGTCGGGGCAGAGATCTCGGATGATCTGCCCGTCGCCACCACAATTTGTACAGGCAACTTCTGATACTATCTGCCCGAAGATGGAGCGTGAAATCTGTCGCAGCACGCCGCTGCCGTTGCACGATGTGCATGTGCTCTTCGAGCTTCCCGGTTTCGCGCCGCTGCCCGTACAGGTATCGCAGGTCTTCTGTTTCTTGACCTTGATGGTCTTCTCGACGCCGTCGGCGATTTCCTCGAGAGTGAGTTGAATCTGCATTTTAAGATCCGAGCCGGGCGTGCCGGTCTGTCCGCGGCGCCGTCCGGATCGCGCTCCACCACCAAACATCTCCTCAAAAATTCCGCCGCCGAATGCACCGCCGAAAATGTCGCCGAAGCGGCTGAAGATGTCATTGATGTCGTTGAATCCCTGCGGGCCGCCGCCTCGCAAGCCCTCATGCCCGAATTGATCGTAGCGCCGTCTGGTTTCATCGTTGCCCAGAACCTCGTACGCCTCCGCGGCCTCTTTGAACTTCTCCTCGGCTTCAGCATTATCCGGATTGCGGTCCGGATGATATTGCATGGCCAGTTTTCGGTATGCCTTTTTAATCTCGTCTATCGATGCAGAGCGGCCTACGCCGAGCACCTCGTAATAATCTCGTTTCATGTTTTTCGCCCGGCTTTGATGGCTCGTTATTCTGCCGGCGCCGAGGCGACGGTAACTTTTGCGTGTCGAATCACGCGTTCGTGCAACATGTATCCCGGCTCTATTTCATCGAGGATGGTGCCCGGCTCGACTTCGGTCGAAGGTACTTGCAGAAGCGCGTCGTGGTAATCCACATCGAAGGGCAGACCTGCTGCCTGCATGCGCTTCAACCCCCGTGCCTCCAGTGTCTTGAGGAGTTTCGTTTGGACGAGTTCCACTCCCGCGTAGAAGGAGTCGAAGTCGGGATGCTCCTTGCCGGCCCTCATCGATCGTTCGAAGTCGTCGAGCACGGCGAGCAGTTCGAGCACAAGGCCCTCGTTCCCGTATTTGACAAGTGCCTGCTGCTCTTCGCGCGTCCGGCGTTTGTAGTTTTCGAATTCCGCCGCGCGGCGGAGCAATTGATCCTTCAGCGCATCGATGGAGGTTTGTGCCTCGGCGAGCTGTGCCGTCGTGTCGTCGGCCTGCTGTGCGTCGAGGCGGTCCTCGTTTTCGTCCGGAGCATGATCGGATGATTGTGTGGTGTCCATGGAAACTTTCATTCCTGAAAAGATGTGGAGATGCAGCGCGCAATAACGTCGACGGCGCTGATCATGCGCGGATAATCCATCCGCCTCGGTCCGACGACGCTGATGGTGCCGCCGACCTGCCCCACCCGGTAGGGCGCGGCAACGATGCTGTAATCGCGAAGTTTTTCGTCTTCCAGTTCGCGGCCGATACGTATCGTCAATGCCGTGTCATCGGTGCAGCTATCGAGGACATGCACGATGATGTTTCTGTTTTCCACCAATTCGATGATGTTGCGCAGCCGTTCGGCGTCGCCGAATTCCGGCTGTTGCGAGATCAGGCCTACTCCCTCGATATAGAGGCGCGTGTCGTTGAGTGAGTCCGAAAACACGCGGTCGCTCCATTGCACAAAGAGTTCAATGAGCGAGGGCTCCCCTATGTGGGAATCGCGGATGCGGTCGGTGAAGGTTTCGCGGATCTGCCGCAGTGTCAGTCCTCCGAGCCGCTCGTTCAGAAGCGAGGACAACTGCTGCAGGGTATGGCGGGGCACTTCGGCGGCGATTTCCATCACGATCGTTTTCACAAAACCGGAACTGATGGACAGTACCGCCATGATACGCGTGCTCGATACGGAGAGCAGTTCGATGTGTTCCAGGCGGCCGCTTCCGACATCGGGCGCGGAGACAATGGCAAGCTGATGCGATATCTGGCTCAAGAGCCGTGAACTCTCGCGGATAATATCCTCGACCGAGCCGCGCGACTCATCCAGCCGCGCTTCGATCATGTCGATCTCCAGAGCGCTCAGGGATTCCTGCTGCATGATCGAATCGACATAGCAGCGGTAGCCTGTGTCTGTCGGGATCCGGCCCGCGGATGTGTGCGGATGACCGATGAGCCCCTTGTCCTCGAGATCTGACATGATATTCCGGATCGAGGCCGGACTCAGATTCAATTCCACCTGCTTTGAGACGGTACGTGAGCCGACAGGATTAGCCGTCGAAATGTACTGACGGATAATATGCTGCAGCACGAGACGCTCGCGCGAGTTCAATCCGTAGTGATCTCTCTGGTCCTGCTCAGTCATGGTATTGCGATTCGTTCCGCTCTCTCATTCATCATTGCGCACTGTGTGACGTACACACAGCACGGGGCAAAATAGGGAAATACACAAAGTGCGTCAAGATGGCACTCGTCGGCATCGAGTGCTAACACTCTGATGGGCAACAAGATACGGGCAACCTTCGGTTCCCGGATGGTGTGGGTGAAACGCGATCAGCGTTTGAGCAGTTTCCCGCTCAATATATCGGGCAGCGCTTCAATGAATTGGCTCCGGCTGAGTACGAGATCACAACCCGCTTCTTCAGCCGACGTGCGCAGGGTTTCGTCAATGCGGGTTTGGAAGCCGACCACTGCGATACCGCGGGTATGCGGATCACTCTTCATCGCGGCGACGGATTCCAGCGGTGCGAGGGCGTCGGCATTAAGATCCAGAATCAACATCGACGGAGTTTCGCCGTGCGCCTTCGAGAGGAGATCATGCTTTGTAAAGGTGGCGACAACAGGGATGCCCTGTTGCCGCGCCACCGCGTTTACTTTGGAACTGAAGAGAAGATCCGGAATACCGATTAATACGGAGGTGCTCATGGTGTGCCGATGGTGAAAGATTGTGTGTTAGCGGTCGTGCCGTTCACCGCAATATCGCAATAATACGTGCCGGGTGGAAAATTGCCCGAGGGCCGCAGCGAAAAGGCGATCCATCCCGAACCCGCGAAAGGGAAGTCCGTCGATACAATGTCCTGCTGTGTTCCCGCGGCATCCTTTGCATACCAGCGCGCGGAAAAGACACTGCCTTCGGGAGCATCCGCCGTATTGATCACGGCATACACCACCGCGGGTGTTGTCGCGAATGTCGCCGTGCGGTCCTGCGGATACTGGTCCTCGCCAACAGCAGATGCGATGGTTGCCTCGCGGATCAGGCCGTCCTTGAACATGGGTTCGACATTGAAGGACAGGGTCTGCGCGGATTTCCCATCAATGAAAAGTTCGACGCTGTACTTGCCGTACACCCAGCCGTCGCGGGAAATCGCGAGATGGAAAGCGATCCATACATCGGACGCCACTGTGACCTCGGACGAGTCGAGGATTTCCGCTGAGCCGCCCTCGGGTAAATGGCGCCAGACGGCCTTGACCTTGGTGTCCTGCGGCGTGTTTGCCATTTTCACGGTGCAATACATCGTACGGTCGCAACGATGAAAGCTCTGAACCCGTTCGATCGGCTCCTTGTTCTCGCCGATGCTGCGGGCGAGCGTGGCCTCCTCGAAATGAGCGGTGGTAAATGAACAACCTGAAATACCGCTGACCAAAACGATGAGTGCGGCGATGAATGAGAAGTAATGCTGGCGCAAGCGCATGGTTTCCTCCTAAGGTGTGACCGGTGGTATCACGACGGGGATGGTGAGTAGATCAGCAAGTACGGGGTTGCCGAGTATGTGTTCGCGAACAATGCGCAGCGACTCTCGATGTGACGGGATCAACAGGCGGGAGGCCGCGTCATCCGCTGCGAGCCACTCGCCCGCCTGATGTTCCGATGAAAGACGGATGCGCGCGTCGCGGGTGACAATTGCCGCGAAGACGGGAATGATGTGCACGGTGTCTGTTCGCATCGAGTAAAACGTGGCGGTTGTAGGTGCTACATGGAGCGATAGCGGCACCAGTCCTGTTTCTTCCATCAATTCCCGGCGGGCGGTGTCAACTGCCGATTCACCGGAATCGATCGTTCCGGTGACAACCTGCCAGACATCAGGATACACTTCCTCATCACTCGAGCGCTGCAAAACCAAATGCTCATACGAACCATCCGGGGAAGGACGGCAGACATGGCACTGTATCATGTCGCTGCGAAGCTCAGGCATGGCGCGCCCATTATTGTGTGTGGTGAGGCACTGAATGTACATCCTGCCCTCCCAATGTCAAAATGCGCGGATCGTCACGAATTCGTCCCGTTGATTCGTCGGCGCGGGTTACGACAGCTATTCGGAATTGGGACATCCGTTTGTCAGTTTTGTCGCATCCGGCTTGCCTATCCGTCAGACGGATCACCGGTCGTGTCGCGGGATGTCGGAAACTGAACGGATTATCAAGGAGGAATGCTGGCCTGGAAATTGCATCACCCTGCTGCTCCTTCAGAACGAAGCGTCCGATCACGGCAAGATTGATCACACGATGTGGACAATCACATCGGAATCAGATACTTTCGTTTCTTTTGGCGTCGCACATTCACTGGCACAGGACAGCTCATGTCGGACACTTCAGCAGAACCCACCTCATCCTACGATATCGGCGACACAACGCACATGGACGCACGTTTTGAAACCATGCCGGTGCTGCCTCTGCGCAACGTCGTGTTTTTTCCCGGGCAAATCATGCCCCTCTTTGTCGGACGGCCGAGTTCGATACGCCTGATCGAGGACGCGTATCGCGCCCAATCCTCCGTCATCGTTCTTACGCAGCGCGATTCGTCGATCGACCTGCCGCACATCGACGACCTCTATACCATCGGCACCGTCGTGCGTGTGGTCAAGATCTACCCTATGCCCGACGGTTCAAAAAGTGTTGTCGTGCAGGGTGTTCACAAGGCCAGGTACGTTTCCCTTGTGTCGGAGGAGCCGTACCTCAACGCGCACGTCGAGCGGGTGGAAGACCTCCTTGCGGTCCCGGTGGAGTCGGATGAACTCGCGGCCATGGTCCAAAACATCCGCACACTTTTCAAACGGCTCTCGGAGCTGGTGCAGGACTTTAATCCGGAGCAACTCAGTCTCATCATGAACACCGAGGATACCGCAACCTTCGGATATCTGGTCTCCTCCCTCGCCAATCTTCCCGTGCCGGAGAAACAGGCGTTGCTCGAGACCCTGAGCGTGAGGGAACGCCTCAATCAGGTGACCATTGCACTCGCAGGGAACATACAGCGGCTCGAACTGAGCCAGAAGATCCAAAACGATGTGCAGGACACGATCAATAAAACACAGCGCGAGTACTTCCTCCGTGAACAGCTCCGAGCGATCAAGAAGGAACTCGGCGAGGATCAGGACCGGCTCGAGGTCGACGAGCTGAAAAAGAAACTCGAGGAAACTGTCATGCCCGAGGACGTGAAGGGCGTGGTGGAAAAGGAACTCAGCAGACTGCAGATGATGAATCCCGCATCCGCGGAATACACTGTCGCCCGGACGTACCTCGACTGGCTCCTCGAAATGCCCTGGAGCATCTCGACCGATGACAGTCTCGACATCAAACACGTCAGGGAAAAACTCGACGAAGATCACTTCGGACTCGAGAAGGTGAAGAAACGTATCCTCGAATACCTCGCCGTCCGGAAGTTAAAAAACGACATGCGCGGTCCCATTTTGTGTTTTGTCGGGCCTCCGGGCGTCGGAAAGACGTCGCTCGGCCGCTCGATAGCAGAGGCGATGGGAAGGAAATACGTGCGCTTTTCACTCGGCGGGATACGTGACGAAGCCGAGATACGCGGCCATCGGCGCACCTACATCGGCGCCCTCCCGGGTCGTATCATCCAGAGTATCAAGAAAGCCGGATCCAACAATCCCGTTCTCGTTCTGGATGAGATCGACAAGGTGGGCATGGATTTTCGGGGCGACCCAACATCGGCGCTGCTCGAGGTGCTCGACCCGGAACAGAACGTGAATTTCAGCGATCATTATCTGGAGGTCCCGTTTGATCTCTCGAAGGTCCTCTTCATCGCGACCGCCAACATGATCGAACCTATCCAGGCCGCT
The DNA here is from genome assembly GCA_016218045.1 of Ignavibacteriota bacterium. Taxonomy (NCBI): domain Bacteria; kingdom Pseudomonadati; phylum Ignavibacteriota; species Ignavibacteriota bacterium. The sequence goes on along the minus strand of JACRFB010000010.1, from coordinate 132,308 downwards.
CTCAAGGACCGCATGGAGATCATCGAGATCCCGAGTTACATCCTCGAAGAAAAGGTGCATATCGCGCGGCGGCATCTGCTGCCGAAACAGATTGCCGAACATGGACTGGATCCGACACAGATCGAGATCGGTGACGACGTGCTGTCAATACTCGTCGACCGGTACACGCGCGAATCCGGTGTGCGTAATCTCGAACGGAAAATCGCGGATGTGTGCCGCGGGGTGGCACGCCGGGTGGCGGAAGGCGAGATCGAACGGGTCACAATCACCGAGACCGATCTCCCCGATTACATCAGTTCGCACCGGTTCTACCCCGAGGTGTCGGAGCGGCTCACACGGCCGGGAATCGCCACGGGGCTTGCATGGACTCCCGTCGGCGGCGACATCCTCTTTATCGAGGCAACCAAGATGCCCGGCAAGGGGCAATTACAGGTTACCGGACAGGTGCGCGACGTGATGAAGGAAAGTGTGCAGGCCGCGCTCAGCTATATCGCCTCCCATGCTTCGGATCTGGGCCTCGATCCCTCGTTCCGCCATAAGATCGATATCCATGTGCATGTTCCCGCCGGCGGTGTCCCGAAAGATGGTCCTTCAGCAGGGGTCACGATGCTGGCCGCGCTTTCGTCCCTTCTTACGAACCGCCTCGTCCGGAACGACCTTGCGATGACAGGCGAGATCACTCTCCGAGGCGCGGTTCTCCCGATCGGCGGCGTCAAGGAAAAGGTCCTTGCGGCGCACCGCGCGGGTATCCGCCACGTGCTGCTGCCGAAAAAGAACGAGGAGGACGTAAAGGAAATTCCAGAGAAAATACGCCAGGAGATGACGTTTTCACTCGTCTCTGAGATGAAAGAAGTGCTCGAAATTGCGTTAATAAACGAAAAATCGGATGATGCGTGACGATTTATATTGATTTTGATGAAAAAAATAGTATCTTACTGATTACAAATTTTTCATCATACGGTGACGAATGAAAACAGTCGATAAGCCCCTTACAAAACCCGTCAAGGTCAAACAGACCGGCAAGGTTATCGGTATGGTGATCACGGATTGTCCCATGTGCCAGAACACTATCAGTTTTGATGTGCAGACCGCGAAATTCTGCCCGTATTGCAATGCCGAAGTGTATGTGGATCTGGACCGCGTGGAAGTGACGGTGCGCGCGTCGCGCACGCAGCCCGCCAAAGGCGGCCAGAAACGCGTCGCCTGATCGACAGTGAGACGTAGTGACTATCAACCCCGGTTTTGCCGGGGTTTTTTTTTGCGGGCTCCGGATGCGGCATCCGCGAGTGCGCCGTACCGGTCACGGGAGGGCGGGTCAAGGGCACCGATGAATGCGCTCATATCGGCATGCATTGGAAGTTGGCCGCCGCTTCTCTATTTTTCGCGATGTTTCACGCAAAAATTTCGATTCCCACTCCCTCGGTGAGATGATGTCCAAAACACCGCCCAAGACCGTCAAGTCCGCAGTGCGCAAACCAGCAGCGTCAACCGGTTCCCTCGGACTTCTATTTCAGCAGCACCCTCATGCCATTTTTATGGGATTGCTGGGTCTTCTATTGATCATCTTCTTCCATGAGGCCTTTTTCTCCGGGAAGGTGTTCAACGTGCCCGATTCCGTGACCCCGATTCAGTACGAGCAGGGGTATCTCGAAAAGGCGCGTCAGGAAGGTGTCAACGCCTTTTGGAATCCATATATCTTCGCCGGCATGCCCACATGGGGGTCATCATCGCCCGGGCACGGCATGTACCTGCACACCTTTCTCGATCCGTTGAAGCCGATGATCCTGCTTCAGATCTACGGATGGGCGCAGGCCGTGATCAACGTGCTGCCGCTGCCTCCGATGTTCTGGGATATTTTCAACTTCTTCCTGCTGGGTCTATTCACGTATCTGTTTGGATTACGAAAAAAATTCGAACCCGTCACCGCCTTTCTCGTATCGGTCTCGGTTGTGTTCTCCCTGTATTCTCTGAACTGGATCATGGGCGGGCATAACACCAAGATTACGGTGTTCGCCTGGCTGCCCGCGATTCTACTGCTCATCGATCTTCTGTTCGAGAAAAAGACCGTCTTGCGAATCGCGCTGCTTGTGGCCGTCCTCCACTTCACGTTTAATTCCGGCCACGTGCAGATGATCTTCTACAACCTGATGGCGGTTGCGCTGTATTTCCTGTACAAACTGTACGAGGGCGAAAAAGCGGTCAACACGATGCTGGTTGCTGGTATCACGATCGGAGCCGCGGCGTTTGCGTTCCTGATGCTTTCGGGTCCGTACTTCGCAACGTGGGAGTACAAGGATTTCTCGATCCGCGGCGCGGGGTCAGGCGGATCAGGGCACGGACCGGCGGGCGGCGGACTCGACTACAATTACGCCACCAATTGGTCTTTCAGTCTGCCCGAAGTGGTGACGTTCTTTGTTCCATCGTTTGTCGGATTTGGAACACCGACGTACTGGGGCACCATGCCATTCACGGAATCACCCATTTACCTCGGTGTCGTAATTTCATTCCTCGCGCTGCTCGGGATCATTCTCCAGCCGAAGAATCGTTTCGTGCATTTCTGGATGGCGCTTGGTTTGATCGCGCTTCTCCTGTCGTTCGGCCGCAATTTCGGCGTGCTGTACGACCTCTTTTTTAATCACGTGCCTTTCTTCAACAACTTCCGCATCCCGTCGATGGTCCTGTACCTGATGGCACTGTGTATGGGCATGCTTGCGGGCATCGGCTTGTCGGAACTTGTGCGGCGCGTGAAGTCGAAGAATAAAAACACCGAAGCGACGGTGCAGCGGAGTCTGACGAAAGCAGTCTGGTTGCCGGTCGCGGGAGCGCTCGTCCTTTTCCTCGGACTGATTGTCCTCAGCGGCGAGGTGAAATCCGCCATCGCCGAAGGTATGCAGACCCATCAGCCGCAGTCGTGGAATTATATGCAGCAGGTGGAACAGGCCGCGGCGCAGGGACAACTCTCGCAGGTACCTGCAGAATACCGGTCGCTTACGCGCGACGGGATCTACAAAATGGCCATGAACGACGCGCTTGTTGCGCTGGTGTTCATGGTGCTCTGCGGGGCGCTCTTATGGGGCTTCAGCAGGGGCAAGGTACCCGCAGGTGCTCTGTACGCAGGCCTGTTGGTGTTGCTGGTCACGGACTGGTGGATCGTCGATTACAAGCCCATGAACATGGCACCCGCGCAGGTGCAGCAGGCGACATTGCAGAAAACCGACGTGGTGGATTTCCTCCAGCGTGACACGGGGCCATTCCGCATCCTGCCCGTGTCCGCGCACGGCAGCGACAATTACTACGTGGCCTTCGGCATCGAAAGTATCGCTGGCTACCACCCCGCGAAGATGAAGTTCTACGATGACATCAGGAACCGCATTTTCGCAGAATTCCGTTTCGAGAGCGCGGAGCAGATCGACAGAATGAACTGGCCGTTGCTCAGCATGCTCAACACCAAGTACGTGGTTGGTCCGCGCGGTCTCGCTTTGTCGGCGCCGTGGCTGCGGCCGACGTTCCAGGGCCAGAACGAGGATGTGTTCGAGAACACTGCCCTGTTGCCGCGCGCGTTTTTTGTCGGCTCGTACGAAGTTATTCCGGATGACTCCGTCCTTTTCTCGCGCATAGGCACCGTGCCCGGTTATCAGCCCGATAGGGTGGCATATCTGAGTGCGCAGCCGGACAAGGCGCCGGCGCCCGTCCCCGATTCGGTGATTGCCCAGGCAACGGCCTCGATCACCGCGCGCGGAATCAACGGTATGACCATCAAGACCGAGTCACCGGCCGACGCCATCCTGAAGCTCAGCGAGTCCTACTACCCGAGCGGCTGGACTGCAACGATTGACGGCGCCCCCGCGGAAATACTGCGCACGGATTACGCGTTCCGTGCTATTGTCGTTCCGGCGGGTTCGCACACGGTGACGCTCGACTTCGAGCCGCGCACATATACGGCGGGCCTGTTGCTCACAACCATCACCAACTACCTGCTGATCGCGGTCCTGCTCTTTTATGCGGGCCTGTGGCTACGTGCGCGGCTTCGCGCGCGGCAAGCGGCCGCTCCCGCGTCGGACGAGCAGGTCTCCTGACGCGTTCAGCGCGGCGCGGGCAGGCGTGAAAGTCGTCATCTCCGTCGGCGGGCGCTTCCACGCGGTGGCGCTCGCGGAACAGCTCGAAAAACGCGGGCTGCTCGAGCGCATCATCACCACGAAGGCGTGGTATGTCAGGGACGTGCTCCCAGCGGCGCGCTGGCGCGCCCTGCCCGCTGCAGAATACGCGGGCATGATCGTCCGCGCTATGGGACCGTTCAGACGGCGCGGGTATTATTCATACGTGAAGGACAATCTCTTTGACGCGATGTCGCGCCGCTATATTCCTCCATGCGATGTGTTTCATGCCTGGGGAAATTATGGTCTGATAGCGATGCCGTACGCGCGGGCGCACGGAGCCTCGGTGGTGATCGAGCGCGGCTCCACGCACCCGAAGTATCAGGACGAAATACTCCGCGAAGAATTTGCCCGCTATGGCGTGGCCACCGAACGAGCGCACCCGCAGATCATCGAGAAAGGCCTGCGCGAAATCGAGCTCGCAGACAGGGTGATCATTCCGTCGGAATTCGTGCGGCGCACCTTTGTTGCCAATGGAATACCCGATGAAAAGCTGACCGTCATCCCCTACGGCACCGATCTTTCCAGATTCGCGGCGGCCCCGAAGAAGGATTCAGTATTTCGTGTCCTGTTTGTCGGAAATATCGGCATTCAAAAAGGCGTGCACTATCTCCTGGAGGCATGGAAGCAGCTTGCGCTCCGGGATTCGGAACTCGTGCTGATCGGCCGCGTGGAGGCCGATGCCCGTCCTGTGCTGGAGAAATACGCGGGATTGTTCACGCTGCGCGGGCATGTGCGTCATGAGGATCTTCCCGCGGAGTACACAAACGCGTCCGTGTTTGTACTTCCCTCCCTGCAGGAGGGAAGCGCGCTTGTCACCTACGAAGCCATGGCATGCGGTCTCCCGTTGATCGTGTCGGAGAACACGGGAAGCGTGGTTCGCGACGGCATCGACGGTGCCGTCGTACCCATCCGCAGCGTCGAGGCGCTGAAGGAGGCGATTCTGGACTTCCATGAACACCCTGACAAGGCCGTGAGCATGGGCTCGCAGGGCGCCCGGCACGTTGCGGCGTTCACATGGGATCGCTATGCGGAGAGCGTGATCGACGTGTATCACACTCTGCGGCGCGGAGCTGGAGCGGTAAAATGAGCATCGCCAAACGCGCACTTGTCGGTGCACTGTGGACGAGCGGTGCAAATTATCTGAGCCAGGGTGTTGGTTTCTTTTCGCAAGCGGCTCTCGGCCGCCTCGTGCTGACGACACATTTCGGTCTGTTCGACACCGCGGACAGCATCATCAAATTTATCTTCATTCTCACCGCGTTTTCGTTCAATATCTCCATCATACAGACGCAGGAGGACCGCCCGCATTTTTATTCCACGGCGTTTGTCCTCAACATTTTTCTGAGTGCCGTGTCTGTTGTGTTAACCATTCTGACAATTGCCGGTTACTCATTCTTCCGCGAACTGACCACTCTGGAAATTTCCGTCATCTCGGTCCTGGCAGCGGTGAACATAGCGAACCTCTTTGGCCAGCATTTTGACGCAATCCTCCAGAGGAATCTCGAGTTCAAGCGAATCTCCATCATTTCCTTCCTGAGCAATCTCGCGAATCCTGTCACAGCCGTATCCCTTGCGCTTGTCGGGGGAGGCGTGTGGAGTATCGTAACGGGTCAGGTTGTGGCAAGTGCGATATTTCTCATAGGGAGCTGGAAATTTGCACGCTGGAGTATCAGTCTGGAATATTCAGCGGAGACAGCGCGTTGGTTCCTCACACAGGGCGTTAAATTTCTCTGGTCGCGTTCGCTCGAAGTTGTGTATGACAGTCTGGATCGAATCGTCATCAAGTCGATGAACAGTTACGAACAGGTGGGAATTTATTCGCGCGCGAACAACATTGCCCGGTATCCCACAAGAATCGTGAGCCCTGCAATCACCAACGTCGCGCTACCGGTGTATGCACGAATGAACACCGATACGGCTCGGCTGTCAGAAGCGTACGGCCTTGTGAACTTTTTCCTGATCCGCGTACTTTTACCTTTCGGGCTGGTGTTCCTTCTCGCCTCCGAGACGTTTATGACCGCGCTCCTGGGAGAAAGTTGGGCACCTTCAGGTCCCGTCCTGCGGGTGCTCGCGCTTTACGCGGTGTTGTTTCCAGTGGTCGAAAACATACGGGTACTGTTCTATTCCGTCGGTCGTCCGGAAGTTGTGGCGAAGGTGCGCATCGTGCAGCTTGTCGTGTACATTCCGATGCTCGTTTTCCTCGTGACGTCCATGGGAATTCTCGGTGCGGCTTGGGCTGTGCTCGTGAGTCTGGTCGTGACCTACGTAGCGTTTCTCGTGTGGCTGCGCAAGGAAATTACATATACGCTGTATAAAACTGTGATGATTCCGGTTCTCGTCGCCGCAATAACGTGGGGCCTGTACGTCATCATCCCTCATCCCGATATTCAGAACCGCCTCCTATCGCTGGTATTTTCATCGGCGGTAATTTTCATCATTTTTATTGCAGGCGAGCTTCTGCTGGAAGGCCGGCTCATCAGGCGGCATCTCAGATTTCTCACCTCCACACTCAAACAACCATCTTCTGAAGAACTGAAGGCAATATCCTGTGAAGAGTAAATCGCAGTACAACGAATCATATGTGTATGATGCCTCTGCGGACCAACGCGAAGCGTCCACTATCGAACCGCGATTCGGCCGTTTTCTTCTCTCCGTCGCCGGAACGGGACATCGCGTTCTCGATGTGGGTTGCGGCACGGGGAGGTACACCATCCACACGCAGCAGGCAGGAAACGAGGTCGTGGGAATAGAGCTTGTGTTCAACGCGGCACGAGGCGCGCGGGCGCGTGGTCTCGACGTTGTCGTGGTCGACTCCGAGAATCTTTTCCCGTTCCCTGATGCGACGTTCGATCGCGTCCAGTGTATCGAAGTCATTGAACACCTTATGGATCCCGTCACAACGCTGCGCGAGATTCATCGGGTGTTGCGTCCGGGAGGTGAACTCTTTATCTCAACGCCAAATGCAGTCTGGTGGGCGCATCGCACGCTCATGGCTTTTGGCGTCCCGAGTTTTGGACACAGCCCTGCGTATCCGACCGAAGTGAACATGCACATCCGGCATTTCTCCATGAAGACGCTTACTCGTTTTTTGGAGAAGATGGGGTTCGAAATCCTACGGAGGCAGGGCACCTACACAGGATTCCCCGGCGCACTTGCCGAATACGCACCAAGCCCGTTGGCGGCACTCCTAAACGGACTCAGCACAATCACACGTGGATTGGGCTTTCTTGCGAAGAACAATGTACTTCTCTCAGTCACATCGGCGGGGCTAGTACTTCACGCGAGGAAGCAGGGGAATGGGCACGGATGAAAGTCCTCCTCGTCTGCGAATACTGGTACGGCACTGGGGGATGGTCGTATAAAAAACACCTCGAAGGACTCGGCTGCGAGGTGGAAGTGTTTGATTACCGCGGATCGTACTTTTCCGTGGGCGCCACCGTGCCGCTTATTTCCGCCGCGACACGCCGCATCAACCGGCGCCTGATGAACGCCGCCTTTGTGCGCACCGTTGCCGAGCAGCGCCCCGACCTGGTATTTTTTCTCAAGGGGGAAACGATCTCAGCGGCGTCTCTCCGCGAGGTCAAGGAGCGGTACAAACCCCTGCTGGTTCAGTGGTACCCCGACGGCCCCTTCAATGTCGCCGTGAAAAACGCCACACGCGAGAGCATCGCGAGCATACCGCTCTTCGACATCTACTACATCTACGCGCGCTCTCTTGTTCAGCCGCTGCGCGATGCGGGAGGACGGCGGGTGGAATATCTTCCGTTCTGTTACGATCCCGAGATGCTGAAACGGCCCGACTCCGTCGATCCGGACGATGTGAGGCGTTTTGCCACCGACGTGGTTTTTGCAGGGACATGGGAGCCGGACCGCGAGAAGTGGCTCTCGGCCGTCGCCGATGAACATCTCGCCATCTGGGGAAACATGTGGGAGCGTGTGTCCGAAGGGACGCCGGTGCGTGCGCGATGGAAGGGGAATGCGGTGTACGGTGAGGAGATTTCGAAACTGTTCGCCGTCTCGAAAATTCACCTCAATTTTTTACGGGAACAGAACCGCGATTCGAACAACGTCCGCACCTTTGAAATACCCGGCTTCGGCGGCTTCCTCCTCACGCAGCGATCGCGCGAGCAGGCGGAGGAACTGTTCGTGGAAGGCAGCGAGATAGCGTGCTTCGAGAACGAAGCGGAACTGCGGGAAAAAATCGTGTACTACCTGGAGCATGACCGCGAGCGCCTCGAAATCGCGGAGCGGGGACACGCACGCGCCGTCCGCGAACACCAGGCCATCCATCGTCTTCAGCGCGTGGTGGAAGACGCCCGCGCTTTGCTCGGAATCTGATGCGCTCATGAATATCATACTCCTTACATCCGACTTTTTTCCGAACGTGGGCGGCATGGCCACCCATGCCTATGAACTCGCGCGCGCGCATGCGGCGAATGGGCACACTGTCAATCTTGTCGTACCCGTGTACGGAACGGGCGAGAACCACCGGGAGGAGATGGACGGTTTCACGGTGCATCGGCTCTTTATCACCAACACCACGCCGCGCGTGAAACACGTCATCTATATCCGCATGGTGCGTTCCTACATTCTTGCCCTGATGTCGCAGATGAAGGTGGACGTGCTTCACTGGCACGACCTCACACCCAACTGCTGGTCGACCTGGACCTTGCGCAGCCGCCTTCCGCTCGTGTGGACCAATCATACCTCGAATTATCTCGAGTATTGCGAAACACCCCGTGGCAGGGCGAAGATCCGGGCGTATCTGCATCATCCGCAGGCGATCATCAGCCCGAGCAGGGAACTGCACGAGAAGTCCGCGCGCACCGGCGTCCGCTCGGACCGACTCTATTACATTCCCAACGGCGTCGATGCGGCGAAATTCAAGCCGGGTCTCTCGTTCGGAGTTCTGGACAAAGATTTCGGCATAGATCTGACACGGCCCGTCATTGTCTGTCCCCGCCGCCTCGAACCGAAAAACGGCGTGGAATATCTTATTCGCGCCGTGCCCTTGATACGCGAGCGGGTTCCCGGTGCGCAGATTCTGATCGTGGGCGGAGGATTTCCCGAGGAACGCGAGCGCTTTGAGGTAATGCTCTCCGATGCCGGCCATCGCGAGGGAGTGTTCTTCACAGGGAACGTGCCGAATCAATCCATGCCGGGTTTCTACGCACTGTCAACCGTGGCCGTGCTTCCATCGCTCATGGAAGCAACCAGCATATCAGGGCTCGAGTCGATGGCGAGCGGACTGCCTCTTGTGGGGACGAATGTCGGAGGCATCCCCGAGCTGATAATACCCGGCGAAAGCGGATTGCTCGTCGAAGCGAGGGATCCACGCGCGCTTGCCGACGCCTTGATCCGTGTGCTCACTGAACCTTCCCTGCGCGAGAGTCTCGGACGCGGAGCCCGTGCACGCGTGGAGCAAGTGTTTGCCTGGCCCGAGATCGCGAGGCGTACCGCCGATGTGTATCTCACGGCGCAGTCCGACTGGCACAGCAACCATGGCGGGAGCGCCGGATGAGGGTTCTGGTTATCAGCCATACCTACATCACCCGCGTAGGCAGGGAAAAGTGGAGATCGCTCGCGCGGAACTTCGGTGTGGAACTGAGGATCATCGTCCCGACGGAATGGCGTGATTACCTGTTTACCATCAATGCCGCCGATCATCCGGACGACGAGTTGGATGTTGTGCCCATGCCGGTGTTCTTCAGCGGGAAGGAGGCGGCGCATTTCTACCGCTCGCTCTCCCTGCACATGCGGGAGTTCAAGCCCGACATACTGCATGTGGAGGAGGGCACCGACGCGCTGTCGTACCGTCAAGCCCTGTGTGCAAAACGAATCTTCGCGCCCCGCGCAAAGACCGTGTTTTTCACCTGGATGAACTTTGAAAAACACCTGCGCTTTCCCTTCGGCGCCATTGAGCGCGCCAACCTCCGTCGTTCGGACGCAGCCATATGCGGGAACCGCGATGCGGCGGACATACTTCGGAAAAAAGGATTCACGAATCCGATTTTTGTCCTTCCCCTTCTGGGCATCGATCCGCAGCTCTTTCAACCCTCGCGCAATGAGGCGTTACGCGCGGAACTTGGCCTTGTTGGAACGGTCGTCGGCTTCATCGGGCGATTCGTCCCAGAGAAGGGTGTTCTCGACCTGATCGACGCCGCGGCCCCGCTTGCACAACCCTACACGCTGCTGTTTATCGGGGGCGGAGCGCTCGAGCAGGACATGCGCAACCGTGTCGAGGAACATGGCATTTCCGCGAAGGTTCGCTTTGTTCCACCCGTGCCGCACGCGGACATCCCACGGTATATCAACACCATGGATGTACTGGTCCTTCCCTCGTACACCGTGCCGCACTGGAAGGAGCAGTTCGGTCAAGTGTTGGTGCAGGCGATGTGCAGCGAGGTGCCGGTCCTCGGATCAACCCATGCGGAGATTCCGCATGTGATTGCCGATGCCGGCCTCACGTTTGAGGAGCAGAATGTGGATGGGCTACGGGCGCAACTTGCCCGGTATCTCGACGATCCGGCACTGCGGCGTGAATACGGGGAAAAAGGGAGACGCAGGGTGCTCGATCATTACACAAACGAAAAAATAGCAGAAGCGACCTACAAAATCTACAACGGCCTGCTCCACGGCACGCGTTGACTGATTGTGCGGGATGGTTTGCCGGGATATTTCGATATCCTTGCGTGAGCTATGCCAAATTCAAAAAAAACAATGATTAGAGGCGGATCGCCGTTTGTCGTTATTTCATCTACTTGAAAAAAGTACACGAATGTGTACGCACTGGAGTGTCGGGAGACAAACGGAGATCTGTTTCATGAAAACGGGTTATGTCTATTAAAACAACAGCTTGCATCGAGAATCACCCAACCATTTTGTCCATTCGACGCGTTTTCGATCCCATGCTTCAACAACTGGCATGTGCATTGTAATCATATCGAAAGGTTGGTTGATGGTTCCAAAAATCAGGTTTCTATCGCACAACAGACACAATATCGAGAAGTCCTGCAATGATCAGGTTCGACGAAAAGAATTCGGCAAACAAGCAAACATTCATCAAAGTCATGCAGTATTCAGGCAATATCCGGCCGCACGAGCGCTCCTCCGACACCCCCTGGGAACAGGAGAAAATGCTGCTCTCGAACACTTTGAAGGAGCTGGAAGACACGCATGACAAGAATGCGGTCGGCCTGCTCAACACATTGTTCATGTCAAGCACCTCGCATGTACTCGATAAAGTGTGCTTGAACATCTTCTCGAAACTGGGTGACGATCACTCGCTCGAGTTGTTACACAAAAAATACCCGACGCCGGAAACAATCAGCATCTCCCTGCTGCCGTATTACATCCGCGTTCTCCAGTTTCTCGGCGGCCGGAACGAGATCGAGCTTCTCGCCCGGCTTGCGAACACGTTCTGGGGATTGTATCGCGCTGAAATTCTGATGGCGTTTGAAGACATCGTACACCGTGTCGGACCGCAGGAGATATCGGACGAGGTCGTACGTGCGCTGCAGTATCTGTACGACACGGGCGATCCCTCGGAGAAAAAGAAAGTCGTTTCCCTCTGCCCGCAGTTTTCCCATCAGCTCCTCCTTTCGGTGATTCTTTGCGGTATCGAATCCGAGGACATGGGAGTCCGCAAATCGGCCATCGCGGCCCTCGGCGCCGCAGGCGGAGCGGTGGCGTTAAGCACTCTTCGACGCGCATTTCAAAATGAGACCGAGGAAGGCCTTCTCGAAGAATACGAAAAGTGGCTCTTCCGCGGTAAAGACACAGCCTCCACCACCACTTCATAATATCCCTCCCCCTTCCCCCCCCCTATTCCTCCCTCCTTACGGGCACGGAGATCGGAAAACACCCTCGTTTTCCGATCTTCACTTTTTATGGGGGTCCTGCCGGTCTTGCATTTGCTCAGGGCCGGCGGTACTTTTGATGCTGATCTGCAGAGCCCCGGCCCCCGCAACGAGTGCCGATCCGTGCGAATACGCATCACGTACGGGCCTCGAACTCCGGCCGCGCAGCAGCTTCCTTCTTCCGCGTCACATCCCTCCCACTTCCCGCACCTGAGTCTCCCATGGCTTTCCTGAGCACCGTTATCGCACGCAGCATCCCATTCATCCCGAAGCCGGTCGTCGGGTATTTCGCCAAGCCCTACATCGCCGGGGAGTCGCTCGCAGACGGCGTGCGCGTGGTGAAGGATCTGAATGCGCGCGGTATCATGGCCACCATGGACGTGCTGGGCGAGAGCGTATCAACGCGCGAGGAATCCCTGGACATGCGCCGGCAGTGCGAGGAGGTGTTGCACACCATTCATCGCGAAAAACTCGATTCGAACCTCTCCATCAAGCCCACGCAGATGGGATTGACTCTCGATACGGATTTCTGCGAGGAAAACGTCCGCGTGCTCTGCGAGATAGCGAAAGGGTACGGCAACTTCGTGCGCATCGACATGGAGGATCATCCGACTACCGATGCAACGCTGCGGATGTACCGGAATCTTCGACGCGACTTCCGCGGACATGTGGGAACCGTGATTCAATCCTACATGCGCAGGAGCGAGAACGATATCACCACGCTGCTTGATGAAGACGAGACCAACCTGCGGCTCTGCAAGGGTATTTATGTGGAGCCGGAATCCGTGGCGTTCAAGGGCCGCGAGGAAGTGCGCGAGAACTACAAGGCGCTTCTCCGTCTTATCCTGCGCCGCGGCGGGTATCCGGGCATCGCGACGCATGACGATCCCCTCCTGCAGGATGCTCTTGCACTGGTGAAAGAACTCGGTCTTCCCGCGTCGGCCTACGAATTCCAGATGCTGCTTGGCGTGAGGCCGCAGACTCGCGACGCGATCGTGGCGGCGGGGCATCGCATGCGTGTATATGTGCCGTTCGGCAAACAGTGGTACGCGTATTCCACGAGGCGTTTGAAAGAGAATCCGAACGTGGCGATGCACATCGTCAAAGCCATCCTGGGTCTGAACAAGTAGGACGCGGATGCGAGTCGATACTCCGGGCGCCGCGCACACAGCGGCAATCATCGCGCTCGCTCTGCTGATCGGAAGTTCCGGGGGATGCGGTTCCCGTCGCGCACCGGGCGACAGGGCGAATTCCCGCATCGTGCGCGACGATCTCGGCAGAGCGGTGAGAATTCCGGAACACGTTCGCCGCATTGTGACTCTTGCACCGAACCTCACGGAAATAATCTGCGCGCTCGGAGCGGAACCAGACCTGGTCGGTGTGACCTCGTACTGTGATTATCCCCCGTCGGTCGCACATATCCCTCGTGTGGGTGATATGATTGCCCCGAGCATCGAGGCGATCGTCGGCCTGGCGCCGGATATCGTCTTTGTCACGGTGGAGGGGAATACGAGGGATGCGCATGATCAGATGACGCGCCTCGGGCTTCGAACCTTCGTCTCGAATCCGCACTCGTTCGATGGGATACTCAAGACTCTGAGTGATGCGGGAGAAATACTTCATCGTGAGGCCCGGGCGGCGCGGCTCGTGGATTCGCTCGGGGCAATACGGCGCGCAGTCGCCGACCGTGCCCGAGAACACGCAGGCGGAGAGGCACCGTCGGTGCTGCTTATCGTGTCTCTGGACCCGCTAATTGTCGCGGGACGCGGCAGCTTCATCGATGAGATGATGACAATCGCCGGAGCCAGGAACGCCGGCGCTGCCGCGGTCGGACGCTACCCCGTGGTCGGCCGCGAGGAGGTGCTGCGCGCGAATCCCGACTGCATTCTGCTTTCAAACGATGTGGCCGTCGATGCGGCCGGCGTACTGGATCATTTTCCCGAATGGAAAAAACTTCGTGCAGCGCGCACACGGAACATCCGGGTCATAGACGCCGACGTGTTTCTGCGGCCGGGGCCGCGCGTATTCTCGGGGTTGCGTGTTATGCGCGACCTTCTGGACGACATCACCGCCTCGTCCGCCCGATAAAAAAAGCGGCCCATGGGCCGCTTGAAAGTTCGCCGGGTCCCTCAGCTTGCCGTTGTTGTTGCGAGCTTTTTCAGGTCGATGCCCTCCGCCACCTTGCGGGCCGCGGTCTCGTCCAGACCTTCCGTATTTACCACCACGATGAAACGGTCGGCGACGAGGACTGTAAATTCAGCCGTTTTGGATTCGGTTGTCCATTTTTCAAAAGCCGGATACTCACCCAGCTTGCTGCTTCTTTCAAAGCCCTCCGTCGTCTCGCGCGAGAATTTCATGTTAAACAGAATGTTGTATGTCGCATAGAGACCGGAGATGAATGCCAGATCGGAAATTTCGACTCGGGCATTTTTCGTGCCGTCGTCGGTGCTGTAACTCGTGCTCGCTTTTGAGAACGACCACTTACCCATCGTCCCTGTTTCACCGTCGGGATTCTGCGCTTTCATGCCCGCGACCTCTGCCGGCAGGAAGGTCATCAGAACTTTGAAGGATACGGGTGGTACGGGCGTCCTGTCGCCCTGCTCGCCGCCCTGCATCTGCTCCATGGATTTTTGCATCTGCTCGGCGGACTTGGTGAGCTGGTCTAAGGCACTGCCTTCGTCCTGAGCCGCCTGCTCTTCCTTGTTTCCGCAGCCCGTCACAATGACGAGGCACAGGGCGAGAATGTTCAAAGAGACGGGGAATCTCATACGTTACTCCTGTATCGTGTGTTTGATTTTGGGGAAGCAGGGGATGATGCCGGATCAATATTGGCATTACGGGGTTGAGTTCAAACCGCAGCAGACATTTGAAGAACCGTCAGTACTCGATGACAGACTCGCGTTTGCGCGAAGCGCCGCCCGACGTGTGCACGGTGCAAACCCCGGGCATGTATTTCTTGTTCACAAATTCCGTTACGGTGGCGGGACAGAACGATGTGGCGATGCTCTGTGAATCCAGGCAGATGTGCTCCTGCACCACGCCGGGTGGGAGAGTGAAGTCCGCGACAGGCAGCTTGATTCTCCTGTCGCCGTACACGTACTTCATGAACCGCGCCCAGATGGGAGCGGCCGCGACACTGCCTTGACCATACGAGCCGGTGAAGGTAATCCGGCGGTCGTCGAAGCCTGTCCATGCTCCGGCGACAAGATTCGGTGTAAATCCGATGAACCAGGCGTCCGCATAATCCTGTGTCGTCCCGGTTTTTCCCGCGGCCGGACCTGCGTACCACGCGCGTGTGGCCGCACCGGTCCCGCTCGCGACGACGGACCGCATCATCGACGTCATGATAAACGCCGTCTCTTTGCTCAAGACTTCGCGGTATTCGCCGGGATCTTCCTCGATGACGCGACCGTCACGGTCTTCGATGCGCAGAATCGCACGTGGTTTGGCAAGGATGCCCTCGTTGGCATAGGCGCCGTAGGCGGATATCATTTCGAGAGGAACCACTTCGGATGTGCCGATTGCAAGCGAGGGATACGGGCGGAGATTGCTCGTGAGGCCCATGCGATGCGCGTAACGGACCACTTCCTCGGCTGGAGCGATCTCGAGCATGGCGCGAATCGCGACGAGATTTACCGACAGCATAAGACCGCGACGCAGCGTGTACATGCCCCCCGTTTCTCCTCCGAAGTTTTTCGGTGACCAGCGTCGTCCGCTGCCGTCGGAGATACCGATGGGTTCATTCGGAAGCTGGAAGGCAGGCGTGTAGCCATTATCGATGGCGACCGTGTAAACAAACGGTTTGAATGTCGATCCCGGCTGCCGCTCGATTTGTGTACAGTGATTCAGTCCGTAGCGGAAATCCATCTCCGAATTCCCGACCATCGCACGGATTTGTCCCGTCGCGGGATCGATCGCCGCAAAGCCAACCTGGATTCTGGTCAAGGCCGCCTTTACTGAATCCACGAAATACGGATTCCTTCTGCATCGGATCAAAGCCAGTTCCCGCGCATCCGCTGTGCGCGCGGACTGGTATTCAGGCGTCTGCCGGGCGGCGATGGTGATGGCACCCGCGAGCAACGCGCGACGCTGCGGGGTTTCCCAATTCCAGTGCGCCGAAAACGTTGTCTGAAAGGTCGAGAGATGTTCGCGCACCGCGCGGTTCGCACTCTCCTGCATCCTGCTGTCGAGCGTGGAATAGACCGTGAGCCCGTCCCGGTAGAGGTTGAATCCGTGTTTTTCGGCCTTCTCGCGAAGCTGCTGGCGCACGTATTCGACAAAATGCGGTGCAATGCCTGCGGAGCGCACGCGTGAACGCGTGACGATGGAATCGTATCTACGCGCCTCAAACATGCCGCGCGGAATAAATCCCTCGTCCTCCATTCGCAGGAGCACGACATTTCTTCGCGTGACAGCCCGGTCATAGTGCCGCCGCGGGTCGTACCGGGTCGGATTCTGGAGGAGTCCGACAAGAAATGCGCATTCGCCCAGAGTGAGTTGTGACGGAGCTTTCGCAAAGTACTCTTGTGCCGCGGCCTGCAGCCCGTACGCCCCGCGTCCGAAAGGCACGACGTTGACGTACATCAGGAGAATTTCGTCCTTGGTGTATCTGCGTTCGATCTGAACCGCGGTCACCATCTCGCGTAGTTTGCGCATGATAGTGACTTCATCGGAGAGATAGAGCTTCCGTGCAAGCTGCTGGGTCAGTGTGGAGCCGCCCGGTCCGCGGAGTGTGAATTTGGAGAGATTCAGAAGTATGACACGGGCCACGGCGCGCAGGTCTACTCCCCAATGCTCGTAGAACCGCGTGTCCTCCGTTGCCAGAAGGGCGTCAAGGAACGCTTTCGGGACGCTGTCGAGTGTGGAGATGCGCGAGCGGTTCTCCTCGAAGAACTTGTCGATCAGCTCTCCGTCGGCGGAATACACACGGGTCGCCAACGGAGGCCGGGGATTCTCGAGTTCTTCCAGCGAGGGAAGTCCGGTGAACACTCCGTCAAAAAAGAAGTATCCGCCGACAAGGGCCGCGATCGCGGCAACGGTCAACCAGAAACGTTTGGGTTGCATGCTTCCTGTGCGATAAGTACTTCCCGGTCGTCCTTGCGCGAATACAGGCGCATGAAGCCGTCGTGATACACTGCGTATGTATAGGACGTTATCCAGTCGCCCAAATTCACGTAGAGTCCCTGACCCATTCGTTGAAGGGTGGCCTGGTGCCTGTGACCCATTACGACGCACGACGCTCCCGCGTCGATGCGGCGCATGGCCTCACGGTGCATACCATCCGTCTCGCCGTACTTTTTCGTACCCGTGTATTTTCTGCTGGAATGGGAAGACATACGGGCGAGAGCAAAACCGATATCCGGGTGAAGCCAGCGGAACAGCCATTGGGCGAGCGGATTTCGGAGGATCGCCTTTATGGCTCTGTAGCCGGCATCCTTATCAGCGAGACCGTCACCGTGATAGACATAGAAGCTCCGGCCATCGATCGAAAAAGTCACGTCGTCGCGAATGATGTCCACACCAAGGTCGTCACGCAACACCTGGCCGATAGCGAAATCGTGATTCCCCGCAAGATAGGTGATACGTGCGCCGGATTGCGCCAGATTCTCAAGCGCCGACAGCACTGCATGGTGTCCGCGAGGGACTACGGACCGGTATTCGAACCAGAAATCGAAAAGGTCGCCCACGATATAGAGATCCCCACGATGATCCTGAACCTCTTTCAGAACCTCAAGCAGGCGGGCGCGTTTTATTCGTTCAACTCCCGGCGCACTCAAGCCAAGATGTACATCGGAAATGAAATACAGGATTTTCCCCCGGGCAGGGGCACTCCTCTGAGTAGGAGGCGAATCGGGAGTCATCCCTATATGCGAAACTGGAGACATCGCTGAAAAATGGAGAAGACCGGCCTGAATTCCAAGGCAGGCACGCTGTGGTTCTCGTCCGCCGGGTGATCATGACCCTGATACATGTCGAGGCGAGCTTAGTATGTCGAAAATGCCCATTTTACGGGCAGATCTTTTCATTTTCCCCGGCTTGACTTTACGGGTGCGAAATGGTAGTTTAGGTCCAATTCGATATTCTCGTCCGATAAATCAGCCACATAGCAATTTTCACTTTCGTCAGGAGGTTTCAATGAAAACAGCTCGACTGTTTTTCGCACTCTTTGTGCTTGTCCTCGTCGGCGCCAGTCCTGCGTTTTCGCAGGGAACGCCGCCGTGGGAGTACTGGAGGGATGTCGAAGCGCCCATCACGGATTACAACACCACGTCGAGCACTATTGAGATCACCGACGTGTTCACGATCAGCAGTTTGCAGGTCATGGTGGACATCGATCACACCTCGGCCAACGACCTCATGATCACGATGAGCGGCCCCGGCGGCAATTACATTCTCTCGCTTTACAACGGTAGTGTGTACGACAATTTCGAAAACACCATTTTTGATCCCGCCGTGGCTCAGATGCCCTGCAGCGGCATCGTGCCTGCCGGCGCGGCTATTCCCGGCGTCGGAATTGCGGACGCCTCCAATGTGACCGCGTTCTTCCGCGGTGTGTACAAGCCGCAGCCGGGAACAGTGTTCCCGACCTCTGGCAGTCCTGTTGGCCTGTGGACGATCAACGTCTACGATCGCGCGTCCGGCGACGTCGGCACCCTGCGCCGCTGGGCGTTGATCTTCAACCGTTACGGCGCGTATAAGGATGTGCGCATCGGTTGGGACATCAACTACTGGAACACCTGCGGTTCGGCCATCGGTCCGCGCCTCCCGGTTCCGTTTGTGGATGACATGGCTGCGCATTCGATGACAAGCCTGTATCCGTACACCGTGCTCGGCCGTCGTCCGCAGAACGGTCAGTCACTGTTTGTGCCGCTGATTCAGAACAGCAAGACCGCCAGCGAAACCCGTATGAACTTCTACGAGACCTCGCCGACCGGTTCGATGGTTCAGAAGGAATTCAATCTGAACATGCCTCTGGGTTTCTATGCGTTTGGTAATGTCGCGAACCTTCCCGCAGAGCAGGGCACGTACAGAGTGTCGATGAACCTCTTCCAGCGCGGCGATCTCTTCGCCTCGCGCGGCGACAATTCCAAGATGATTCAGTACACGTTGACCCCCGGCTCGCTCGCATACGACAATGGCGTATCGCAGCAGACGTACAATGGCGGCGCAAACGATTGCGAAGCCAACGTGTTTGAAATCGAGCAGGATCAGACTCTGACCAGCGTCGACATCTGGCAGGGAAGCAACGTCGAGCTCGAGCCGACGAATTCCGCAGCGCGTATTTCCGTGCGCGTCTTTGACGCTGCGAGCGGAGTGCCCGGCACACAGATCGCAACCACGGGCAACCGCCAGCTCCCGATCCAGGGCGCGAAGTGGGTGTCCTACGATTTCACCCCGCCCATCTATCTCCCGGCAGGCCGGTACGCATTCGGTATCTGCACCGACGTTGCTCCGACAACAGGCGGCGTGGGCATGGGTATGGACCAGCTCGGCAGCCCCTTCGACATCAATGGGAACATCAGCCGTTACGGCAACCACGGCATCCAGTTCTGGTCGCCGAACGGTGGCACAACCTGGAACAACGACATGCTCCGCCAGTTCGGTGGCAAGATGATTCGTCCGAACTTCGTGACCGGCGCCGATGTCGGCGTCATCGCGATCCTGAATCCCTCCGGCACGAACCTGCCCGGTTCGTTCTCGCCGGTCGTGCGTTTCGGTTCCTTCGCGAACCACCCGCAGCTCCCGAACGCCGTGACCTTCGGCAAGGTGTACATCACCAACAGCGCCGGTCAGCAGGTGTATTACAGCGAGCGTCGCGTGACCCTTTCCGCGGCGCCGTACATTGCGGACGTGACCTTCGACGCCGTGAGCGGCCTCGCCTCCGGATCGTACACGATCAAGGCGACAATCGAGCGTGCCGATGAAGAGAACTTTATCAACAACAGCTACAGCCGCAATTATGTGAAGACCTTCGCGCCCGTCGTGGTGAGCCACCGCGGACCGGTTGCGCAGGCGCTTCGCGCAAACATCGAAGCTGCGTTCGGCAATGTCGAATTCAGCGATCGCGCACTCAACACCTCGCTGCCGACCGAAGGCCGCGTGCTGTGGATCGGCACGATGAACACCGACGAAGCCGCCTCCGCCCGCGCGTTTGCCAAGGCAGGTAACGACTTCATGGTTCTTCCGACCGCGGAATACGCGGGTGACGTGCTTTCGAACGTGTTTTCGACCGTGGCAACCGCCGACGAGCAGAAGTCCATTCTCGCATCCACTCTCGCAGTGCGTCTGGCAACCCGTCCCGAGATCGTTATCAACCCGCAGATCGCCGCGATGAAGGACAACGCCGCCGCAATGGTGATGTCGAAAGACATCTCCGAGCGTGAGGCGGTGGGTGCGAAGATCGCCGGTGCGATCGCGCAGTTCGAACAGCGTATCGACCTCATCAACCGCATGCCGCAGCTCGACATGAGCGGCCGCAATGTGAGCATCTCGAATTCGCAGGACATCCGCGTGGAAGGGCTCCGCGTCGGTGACCTCTCCGTTGCCAAGCTCGTGCCGGTCGTATCAGCCGCACCGCGTCAGGTTGTGGAAGCCATCTCGGATCCGACCGAATTCCAGATCGCGCAGAACTACCCGAACCCGTTCAATCCGACGACAAACATCGCGTTTAATCTTCCGAGCGATGCGCAGGTTTCGATCCGCGTGTACGACATGCTCGGCCGCCATCTCTCCACGCTCGTGAATGCCACGCTCAGCGCAGGCAAACACATCGTCAGTTGGAATTCGACGAACGATGCGCGCGAAGTCATGCCCAGCGGCATCTACGTGTACCGCATGGAAGCCACGCCGCTCAACGGCACGGCGCCGGTCGTCCAGACCAAGAAGATGATCCTTTCGAAATAAACGGATCAGTTTTTCCGATTCAAGCGGCCCGCGATTCGCGGGCCGCTTTTTTTATGGGCTGTACCGGACCAGGGAGGACTGACACAATGTGGACCTGTACCGTCACGTGCCTGCAGAGACAGGCCGTGCAGTGTCCGCAGAGGCGCTGGATAGGGCCGCAGGGTGGGGGCGCGCTGGGCCCCCCGAGATACCACTGTACACTAAAAGCAGACATCAACAGTGCACAGCCGTGATGCCGCGGTCAGGACACATATACATTGTTTCGCGAGCAAGAAAATGTGCCATGTGTGAAGCCGCTTCACACGTGAAGCGACTTCACAGGCGTGGGACTTGCATTCACAGGGAAAAAAAGATCCCCATACAATGCGGCTGAAATTCACAAGAATTTCACATGGCACGGTTTTGTTATTGCTCCATGCAGACACGTTACACAACCTCAGACATGGAGGATACAATGGCCCTCAAAGGATTTCTTCCCATACTCGCAGCCGCTATGGCATTCGTTTCCATCACTGCAACCGCGCAGCACGACGAACGCGCAGCCGCGCTTTTGTGCCGCAGCAACGACGGCATCGTGGTTATTACCCAGAACACGATCAGTGTGCGCGACTACGCTTTCGAATTCGACACCCATGTAAAGGCCGGTGTCATCCGCATGCGCGATGCCCACAGCGGCGCAACCGCGGTGGTCGATGTGCGTGACGAGGACGGGCTCTACGTCACGATCACCGAGGGCAGCCTCACCATGCAGCTCGCCATACCGCGCACAAACATTACACTGCGCAGCAGCGATACAGCGGCACACGACGTCGCATCAGGAATTTCCGCAGCCGATCTCATCTCATTCGTGCAAGGCGCGCCGATCGCTGCATCCCGCTAGGGGTTGCGACGGCACACGATGATGAGAATGGACGGAATGTTTCACCCCCCACCACACACCGAATGAACCGCGAGCCGAACGGCTCACCCGCACATTACCCACCGCCGTAGCAGACGGCACCGCCTGTCACATCGACGCCCGGATCCTGGGGAGCCAGAGGAGCCGGGCGCTCGTCTTTTATACGCGGGCCCTTTCTTTTGCAGCGATTCCGCGCCGCACTCTCGCGAGGCGGGGCGGATATGGGTTTACAACGTGACGCCCAGTTCCTGTCGTCCCGCTGGAACGATGCTCAGCACTACCACAGACGCGCCGGAGAGGTAACGCCGTGCCGCCTCGCGGAGCGCAAATGGTGAGACACGCGCCTGCGCCTCGATGCCGGTAAATTGTGACGCGGGATTTGAGGTGTAGAGATTGCCGAGGTTCAACGCGTCACCCCGGCCGCCAAAACCGTGCACCGATTCCATCGGCAGAAGAAATTCCATTTCGTTGAGCGACCGCGACATCGACATCTCATCCTCCGACACCGGAGTCCGCGGGATGGTTTGCAGAAGGGTCAACGCCTGCTCGAACACCGTACGCAACTGCGTCTCGGCCCTGCATGTGATGGTGATGGCGAACATCCCGTGCAGATCCTGGCTGGTCTGCCGTGCCGTTACATCGAGCACGTTGGGATTGTTGTCGAGGAACAATTTCTTGAGCCGCGCATCCCCCGCGCCCGCGAGCAGTTTGGCGAGCAACTGCAGGGCCGCCTCGTCGGGATCGCCCAGGGGCACGGTGGGAAAGACGATCTGCAACGTCGAAAAATCGACGGGTGCCTGTTTGATCAGCGCGACGGGTCCTGCCGGATCAAACTTTCGCGCCTCGGTTTTCCAGACGAAGCGTTTGCTCGCGGGAAGTCCCGCAAAATATTTCCTCACGAGTTTTTTTGCATCATCGATTCGGAAGTCGCCTGATATTGTCATGCTCGCATTGCCCGCCGTATGGAAGAGTTTCATAAACTTCCGTACTTCGGCGAGCGTGATCTTTCGCAGTTCGGTTGTGTCGCCCGTGCTCAAATGCGCGTAGGGATGACCCTCGGGATACATTTCCCTGTAGAGCGCTTCCTGCATGTCGGCCGATGGATCCTTTGCCGTTTCGCGCCGCTGTGCAATCATATACTCAACAGTCTGTTTCAGCATGATCTCTGTGACTGCATCGCCCGCGGCTTTCAGGCGTTCAGATTCTATCCAAAGCCCCGCGTCGAGATATTTGCCCGGATACGTGAGGGTGATGTTGGTCCAATCAACACTGGTTAAAGACGCGTATGCGGCAGTCGCCTCGGTCTGAATTTTCCCGAGTTCGCTTGCCGCATGCGCTGGAAGCGAGGCAAGCAGCAGATTGCCTGACACTGTGGCGATGCCGCGGAGTCCGCTCGGATCCCAACTGGAACCGGCACGGAAGGCGATATGGATGGACACGGCGGGCAGCGTCGTATCCCGGTGGAATACCACATCCATACCGTTGGACAGGGTGATTTTTTCGAAAGCTGGTTTGTAGGTCTGCGCATGCAGAAGAAGTGTCGCTGGCAGCATGGCGAGGATCAGGGCGAGAGTGTGTCGAGTATTCATCCTTACAAAATACCCACGGAGAACCGCGACGTGCAAGGGGATACGCCCGCCGGGTGTGCGGAATGAAGGCCGTTCCCCCGCTACCGGTGGCCATCCGCGGTGAGATGTGCTCCGGGCCTTGACAGAGTGCATGGCAACGCGTAGATTGGTGTGTCACTCGGGGTGCTGTCCCGCACCAAAAAAAGGGACGGCTGAGAACACACCCGTCGAACCTGACCCGGATAATGCCGGCGTAGGAATGAACTCCACACCGCGCTGCCTTTTTCCCGGCACGCGGTTTTTCGTTTCCACACCTCTCCGCGTCAGGGTCGAGTTTCCTGATACCTCTCGATTGGAGCATCGCTCATGAGACACACATGGATACTCGCCCTCGCACTGTTTCTGTTCGCGCAGGGCCCACTTGTTTCACAAACAATAACCGGAAGCGTGGTGGACGCACGCAGCGGACTCCCACTCGAAGGAGCCAACATTGTGCTGGTCCCGGGACCCGGGGGCACGGCCGCCGACCGCTCGGGACGATTCACACTCGAAGCCGCTTCCGGTCCCGTATCCGTCCTGCGTGTAACACACGTCGGTTATACGTCGATCTCTATCATGATACCGCGTTCGCAGGCGGGCGTCTTTCAACCGATACGGCTGGATCCCGTGCCGATGCCAGGTCCGGAAATCGAAGTGTCGGCCTTTCGTGCCACGGAGCGTTTTTCACCCGTCACCTTTTCCGAGTTGCGCGGGAGCGATCTGCGCGACTCGTACTTCGTGCAGGATGTGCCCGTGCTCCTGAGCGACCTACCATCGTCGACATTTTATTCCGAAGGCGGAAGCGGGATCGGGTATAATTACCTGCGCATACGCGGCTTCGATCAGCGGCGTCTTGCGGTGATGATCAACGGCGTGCCGCAGAACGATCCGGAGGATCACAACGTGTACTGGGTCGATTTTGCCGATCTGCTCGGCAGCACGGAACAGATTCAGGTGCAGCGCGGCGCGGGCAGCGCGTTTTACGGTCCGCCCGCGATCGGCGGATCGGTGAATCTGGTGACGGGCGATTTTGCCGATCGCAAAGGCGTGCGTGTGGCCGCGGGCGCGGGTTCGTGGAATACACAGCGCTACGCCCTGTCGTTCGGATCGGGTTTGCTCGATCAGACGTACACGCTCTACGGCCGACTCTCGCGCGCGGTCACCGACGGCTACCGCGACCGCTCGTGGGTGAAAACCAACAGCTATTATTTTGCGGCGACGCGCTACGACCGGAACATGACCACGCGTGTCAACGTGTACGGCGGGCCGATCAGCGACGGGCTTGTGTATTACGGACTTCCGAAATTTGCGGTGAAGGACAGGCAGGAGCGCAGGAAGAATTACAACTACTGGTCGGCGGAAAACGGCGTCTACACTTGGTCGCAACAGCGCCGCGCTCAGGAAGTGGAGGAATTCTCGCAGCCGCATTACGAGTTGCTGCACGAGTGGACCATCTCCGACGACGTCACTCTCAACAACACCTTCTTCCATGTCGCGGGCCAGGGCTACTTCGATTACGACGGCACGGGGTGGACGGACACCTCCTACTACCGGCTTACCGAAAAATACGGATATGCCGGAGCGGGTAATCCGATAAATCCCATCATCCGCGCCTACGTTGACAACCGCCAATGGGGCTGGATGCCGCGGCTCACCGTAAGGCATGCGGGCGGAACGCTGACCGCGGGTCTCGAACTGCGCACACACGGGTCGCTGCACTGGGGACGCATTCAATGGGCCGAGGGGCTCCCCGCGGGTCTCGATCCCGGCAGGAAGTACTACGAGTACCGCGGCGGCAAGACCATCGTCTCGGTCTATGCGCAGGAGCTGTACGGACTCTCGGAGCGGCTGAACCTCATGGGCAGTCTCCAGGCCGTGTACAACCGGTACCGCCTCGGCGACGAGGCCTTTGTGGGTACGGATTTCGGAGTGCCGTATCTGTTTTTTAATCCGCGTCTCGGCCTCAACTACAATCTCGACGCCGTGTGGAATTTTTACGGGAACATATCCTACACGCAGCGGGAACCGCGCCTCAAGAACCTGTACGACGCGGCGGAATCCAGCGGTGGCGCCGTGCCGCAGTTCGAGCGGACGGACGCGGGCGGTTACGACTTCAGCGCACCGTTGGTGAAGCCGGAAAAACTCGCAAATCTGGAATTGGGCGCGCGGTATTCTGAAGGCTCCGTTCGCGCACTTGTAAACGGGTACATGATGGACTTCAGCGACGAGATCGTAAAAAGCGGCGGACTCGACCGATTCGGCCAACCCATCACCGGAAACGCAGAACGCACGCTGCATCTGGGCCTGGAGTTCTCCGGAACAGCGACATTGCTCCCGGGCCTCGATCTCGACGTAAACGCTCTCCTGAGTCGCAGTCGTCTGGCGCGGCATACCGTGTGGGAAAGTGATCCGGTGAGCGGCGCCGCACGTGCTCTGGAATTGGACGGCAACCGCATCGCCGGTTTCCCCGAGCGCATTGCAAACGTCCGGCTGACATGGCGCGGAAGCGGCCTGACAGTGGGCTGCGGATGGAAGTATGTGGGCGACCAGTACACGGACAACTTTCAGAACGAGGAAAACAAAGTGGATCCGTTCTCCGTCTTCAATCTCACCGCCGCATACCGCACCCCCGCGCTGCTCGGCGTGCGCGGCATCGATCTGCGTGTGTCCGTCGAGAACCTGTTTGACGCACTGTATGCTCAGAGCGGGGAAGCGGATCAGTTTTTTGTAGGAGCGGAACGCAGCGTCTTTTTCGATATTGCGATCGATTGGTAGATGGTGCGGTAGGGGTGTCACGGCAACTGTGCGACGGATTACGAACTGAGAAGAATATGAAGGCATTGATAATCGCGAACGGCACACAACCGACGAGCGAGCGATTGCGCATTTTGTCCGCGGAGGCGGGCTATGTCGTCTGCGCCGATGGCGGAGCCAATGCGGCACGAAGGGCAGGGCTTCTGCCCGATGTGCTCGTCGGCGATTTTGACTCCGTGCATCCGACCGTCATCGCGCATTTCACAAAACACGGAGTCGAGATCAGGCACGAATCGGGACAGGACGACACGGATCTGGAAAAGGCGTTGCGTCTGGTAGTGGAACGAGGAGCGCGATATGTGACCATTACCGGTGCGACGGGACGCCTGCTGGACCACAGTCTCGGGAATCTCGCGATACTGAGTAGATATGCCCGTGCGCTCGAAATCACCCTCGAGGATGCCGACTACTTCATCGACATACTGACTCGTGCGCGTCGCTTTCCGGCCTTTGCCGGACAGCGTGTTTCCATTGTGCCTCTGCCGAGTGCAGAGGGGATACAATTCAAAGGACTCAAATACACACCCCCCGGCGGCCGGCTCATTTTCGGTGAGAACGAGGGCACCTGCAACCAGGCGACGGGTCAGTCCATCTCCGTTTCCTGCAGCTCGGGAGTACTTATGGTTATGCGGGACAGGAAGAATGTTCCTTCACATGGGCGTGAATAATAATTCTCGTTCAAAAACCGACCGGCTCACTCCGGAAGAACCGTTGTTTTGGCAAAACCCTTAAATTGATCGATAATTAAGGGTTTTTGGAGATTTGGCACTCTGGTCTTGACAGTGCCAGGGAGAAATTGTATATTAGCACTCGCATAATACGAGTGCTACCACACGATATAGCAGTAGATAGAAGCAATCCCCAACACCCATTCAATTCATGGAGGAACATCATGGCACTGAAGCTTAAGCCGCTTGCTGACCGCGTTGTGGTTCGTCCGCTCGAGGCGGAGGAAAAGACCGCCGGCGGGCTGTACATCCCCGACACCGCAAAAGAGAAGCCTATGCAGGGCGAAATCATGGCGGTCGGACCGGGTAAGGTCGGAGACGATGGCAAGAACATCGCGATGGAAGTGAAAGTCGGTGACAAGGTGCTGTACGGCAAGTACTCGGGCACCGAAGTCCGCATCGACAGTGAGGACTACCTCATCATGCGCGAGAGCGACATTTTCGCGATCATCTAAGCTCCCTCATCGAATCAGCGAACGCAAATACGAATACAGGAGAAAAGTACAATGGCAGCAAAGATCATCACGTACGATGCCGAGGCGCGTAATGCGCTCAAGCGCGGTGTCGACAAACTCGCCGACGCGGTGAAAGTGACTCTCGGTCCGAAAGGCCGCAACGTCATCATCGACAAAAAATTCGGCGCGCCGACCGTCACGAAGGACGGCGTCACGGTTGCAAAAGAAATCGAGCTCGAGGATCCGATCGAGAACATGGGCGCACAGATGGTGCGTGAAGTGGCCTCGAAGACCTCAGACGTTGCGGGTGACGGTACCACAACAGCGACAGTGCTTGCACAGGCGATCGTCCGCGAAGGCCTGAAGAATGTTGTTGCCGGCGCCAATCCGATGGATCTGAAGCGCGGCATCGATGTGGCCGTGTCGAAGATCATCGAAGGCCTCAAGGAAATGAGCCGCGATGTGAAGGACAAGACCGACATCGCGAACGTCGGGTCCATCTCGGCCAACAACGACCGCGCCATCGGCGAGCTGATCAGCGACGCGATGGACAAGGTCGGCAAGGACGGCGTGATCACGGTGGAAGAAGCCAAGGGTACGGAAACGCATCTCGACGTTGTCGAGGGTATGCAGTTCGACCGCGGTTATCTGAGCCCGTACTTCATCACGGATCCCGATTCGATGAAGACCGTGCTCGAGGATCCGCTCATCCTCATCCACGACAAAAAAATCAGCTCGATGAAGGACCTGCTTCCGATCCTCGAGAAAATCGCGCAGCAGGGCCGCCAGATCCTCATCATCTCCGAGGACATCGAAGGCGAGGCGCTTGCGACGCTGGTCGTGAACAAGCTCCGTGGCACGCTGAAGGTTGCCGCCGTGAAGGCGCCGGGCTTCGGTGACCGCCGCAAGGCGATGCTCGAAGACGTGGCCGTGCTCACCGCAGGCACCGTCATCAGCGAGGAGAAGGGCTACAAGCTCGAGAACGCGACTTTGTCGTATCTCGGAACGGCCAAGAAAGTGGAGATCGACAAGGACAACACCACGATCGTCGAAGGCGCCGGAAAAACCGAAGACATCAAGAAGCGCATCAACGAGATCAAGGTCCAGATCGAAAACACGACGTCGGACTACGACCGCGAGAAGCTGCAGGAGCGCCTGGCGAAACTTTCGGGCGGTGTTGCGGTACTGAAGATCGGCGCGGCGACGGAAGTCGAAATGAAAGAGAAGAAGGCCCGCGTCGAAGATGCGCTGCACGCGACACGTGCCGCTGTCGAAGAGGGCATCGTGCCCGGCGGCGGCGTTGCGCTGCTCCGCGCGATGAAGAAGCTCGAAGGCCTGAAGCTCGACAACCACGACATGCAGGTGGGTGTGGATATCATCCGCAAGGCCGTCGAGGAGCCGATCCGTTGGATCGTCAACAATGCCGGTCTCGAAGGTTCGGTCGTTGTGCAGAAAGTGAAGGACGGTGAAGGCGATTTCGGTTTCAACGCCGCTAACGAGCAGTACGAAAACATGACCGCCTCGGGCGTCATCGATCCGACCAAGGTGTCGCGCATCGCGCTCGAGAACGCGGCCAGTGTCGCCGGTCTGCTGATCACCACCGAGTGCACCATCGTTGAGAAGAAGGAAGAGAAGCCGGCTATGCCCGCCATGCCCCCGGGCGGCGGAATGGACTATTGATCTCTCCCTGCTGTATGCTTGCAAGGCCCTGCGAAAGCGGGGCCTTTTTTTTTTTTGAAGGAGGTTGGAGGGAGGATCTAGGATCTAGGAGTGGTGAGTGGGGAGGTGTGCGGGGCTGAAGACGGGAAATATTTCCAGATATCACGCTCCGATGCTTGCTTTTTTCAGATTTGGTGGTTAGTTTTATGTCTAACCATTTAGGAGAGTTGAGTATGAATTCTTTCGAGCAGCTTCACGCGTTGGAAGTGACCGTGCCGGAGGCCATCGGCGTGCAGGTGAGAAGCACGGTGGGCAGCAACCCCGAGGAAATCGGTCCCGCGATGGGAGCGGCCATGGGCACACTGATGGGTTATATCGGACAACATGGTCTGCAATGTGTCGGTGCACCGCGTTGCGTGTACCTTGAATACGGTCCCGACGGAACAACCTTCCTCACAGCCATGCCTGTTGCCGCGCCTCCCCTTGATGCGGGCACCGGACCTGTGTCCGTCGGTCCTTTACCCTCGGGCGAGGCGTTTCGTTTTACACATACCGGACCCTACCCTCAGATCGGCGCGACCTATCATCTGATCACCGACTATATGCGGGGCAAGGGGCTGATGGAGTCCGAGGCCGACTGGATGAAGTACATGCCGATGTGGGAGGAATACCTCAACGATCCCGCCACCACACCCGAAGCGGAACTCGTCACACATATCTATCTGCCGATAGCGCGGTAGTTCGAATTCACACGTAGAGGCACAAGCCCGCTTCCACGCGTAAAAACTACCACACGAATATCACGGCAATAACAAAGAGGAACATCCGACGATGTGCCTTGAGTTATTGCCGTGAGCTTTGTGGTGGTTGTGTTCCTTCACGTCCAAGCAGATGGTCCACAGTCACGTCGTTAGGTGAAACGTGGAAACGTGCTATGTGGGAACGTGCTACGCGGAAACGTGTATCGCGGAAACGTGAAACGTGGACACGTGTAACGTGGAAACGTCCATTTACCAGCTTCCCGACGAGCCGCCGCCGCCGAAAGATCCACCGCCGCCTGAGAACGAACTGCCGCCGCTGGACCAGCCGCCTCCGGAGGAGGAGGAACTCATCCACCCGCCGCTGCTGCGTGAGGTCGTGACCTTGGTTGTAAGGTATCTGCCCCACTCGGTTTTTGGCGCGAGCAGCTTTAAAAGCGGGAAGCCGATGATGTATACAAGGAAGAAGACCGGTCCGAGGAACGATACGGGCGAGTCGAGGAGGATGAGCGCGGGAGCTGCCCAGAACGGAATCAGAAACGCGTACATGAACCACGACGTGCAGCCCTTCGAGAAAATGCCGAGGAAGGTGAAGACGCCGACGATGCCCATCCAAAACACGAGGAAGAAGATCATGCCTGTCGTGTCGAAACCATCGGCGGACGAAGAAGCCGTGCTTGTGTCGAGTGTGCCGTCGGCTGCGGCGATCATCGCGCGCACGCCTTCAAGCACGCCCGCGTCGAAATTCCCGTTCTTGAATTCCGGCGTGATTTTCTCGTTTATGATGAAAGAACAGACGGCATCCGTGAGCGAGGCCTCGAGGCCGTAGCCCACTTCGATGCGCAGCTTTCGGTCGTCCTTTGCGATGAGAAGCAGGGCGCCGTTGTCCGAGCCTTTTTTGCCGAGTTTCCATGTCTCGGCGACGCGGAGGGCATACTCCTCGAGAGATTCTCCCTCGAGGGTTGTGATGGTCAACACGGCGAACTGATTCCCCGTGCTGTCCTCATGCGCCTTCAGCAGGCGTTCGATTTCCTCGATGGTGCCTGTCGACAGGATGTGCGCCAGATCATTGATGCGACCGCCCAGGTACGGCACGTCGAGTGCACGCGCGGCCGCAAGGGCGATCAGCAGACATGCGACCGTCAGCGAGAAAAAAAGATGCGCGCGTCTCATTTTGTGTGCAGACGGACGGCGTTGTCAAGTTCGTTTGTGTCGTCGGGCCTGATCTCGACCCCCATGCGCGCGAGCAGTTCGCCGCAGCGTCCGATCGCGCCGACAAGCGCCTCGCCAGGTGCGCCGCGCTTCATGCCCGCCACCATGTCGGCCACTATGCCATCCCATTCCTCCTGCTTGACTTTCGCATTGATGCCGCTGTCGCCGAGTATGCGCACGCGGTGTTCGAGCAGCGACAGGAAAATCAGGATTCCCGTGCGGTCGCGCGTGGCGAACACCTCTTCGTCGAGGAAGGCGAGTCCGGCGCGTTCATCCACACGCTGTTTCACGACCGCCGACGACACAAAAAGCAGTTTGAGCGAGGGAAAGAGCAGCGTGAGGCCGGCTCCGAGTATGAAGCCCGCGATGGTGAGCAGCGCGACCTCGGCCACACCATAGGGCAGCCACAGGTTTGTGCCCATCCACAGTCCTGCGAGCACCCCCAGCACCAGCAATGAGACGAGTGTGCCCGCGCGCCATGGGGCCTCGGGATAGGGATCGCTCCGGCCTACGATGTACGGTACGATTTCGCCGGAGGTTCGGCTCTCCGCTGCCTTCACCGCCTCGGCGATGCGTTTTTGATCATCCTGTGTCAGCAATGTTGCTGGATTGCTCATGGGTGTCCTTTAGTCGTTTCATGCAAGTTATACTGTCACATGCTGGGTGGCAAGAGACGGGCAGTGTTGTCGGGTATGCCGCCGGTGCAGACACCGGTGCCGATGTGTGATAGCGCGCATCCGAATGCACCCCAGTGCCCAACGAACGGGAGGTGCGGAGTCCGCCTGTGTGTACGGTTGTAACGAGTGGTCGTCGTGAACGTCGAATTCTGTGGCGACACTCCGCGATTATCGATATTTTCCGGCACAACATCCCCCACTCACTTCCCACACAATCGAGAGGCAGTCATGTCGCCGGAACTCGTACACGTTGATATTCTTCTGCGTCGCGTCGAGACGCTGGAACGCCAGAACCGCCGGATCAAGCGTGGCGGGGCTGCGGCGCTGCTGTGTGTCGTCGCGCTGATGCTCGTCGGCTGGATGAGCGCATACGAACAGCAGACCTACGAAGGGCGCTTTCTGCTCAAGGACCAGAACGGTACACTGAAAGGCGCGATGCTCACGGATCCCCAGACCGGACTCGGAGGATTCTTCATCGGAACATCCACCGCGGAAAAGTCCACATCGCAGGACAACGTCACAGTCACCACAAAAATCGCCACACAGCCGCACATCAACATCGGCTACAGAAAGGACAACGGTGAACCCTATCTCACGATCTTCGATCGTGCGGGACAGGTGCGTGTGAGTCTCGGAGTGGACGGCGCCGGGGAATCCCATCTTGAACTCTATGACCGCAAGGGCGGGCTGATGTGGAAGGCCAAGTAGTGCCTTCCGAAACACGGGTCGAATCGCTACATTGTTGTTCTACCATCAGCGACTTGAGCACATGAGACGATTCTTGCGAATTATCGGCCTTTTTGTATTGCTGTCAACCTTCTCAGCGGCGCAGGACGACCGTGTTTCGATGTACCTCGAAGAAGGGAAATCGGGCGCCGTGTGGGATGTGGCCATGAGCCCCGACGGGAAAGTGATTTACTCCTGCGGCCGCGATTCCACGGTGAAAATGTGGAGCACGGTCAACGGCGAATGCTTGCGGACGATGCGCGCCGAGCGCGCGACACTGAACACTGCGCTCGCGCTCAGTACGGACGGATCGGTTCTTGCCGTTGGCGACATGAACGGTCGTATCACCGTGTACGACGCCGTCTCGGGAAACAGGCGCGTCGAATTCCATGCGGGGTATTCCTATGTCACCGACCTGTGTTTTATGCCCGATGGGCGAGGCATAGCGGTGTCAGGCAGAAACGACAGCATCGCGGTCTACGACACTGATGGCCGGAGGCGTTTCGCGTCCGCAGCGGGATCGGTGTGGGTGACAGGCATTGCCGTATCGCGCGACGGGGCACTGCTCGCGTCCGCCGGGCAGGATGGCACCGTACGCCTGTGGAATGCGCAGTCGGGTGCGGCGGTGGCGCTGCTCGGCAGGCACAGTCGCTTCGCGCGATGTGTGGAATTCACACCCGACAACACCACGCTGCTGAGCGGAGGACGTGACCGCATCGTCCGCGCCTGGGACGTGCGCAAACGCGCGCCTATGCAGTATTTTGAAACGGGCATCGGTTTTCCGCATCATCTGTCCTTCGACCGGAGCGGCAAGACCGTTGCGGTGAGCATGATGGACGGACTCGTCGAAGTATGGGACTGGCAGAAGTCGCTGCGTGTACGCGCGGTGCCCGAGTCGTATGGCGCAATGGCGTCGGTGTTCGAACCCAAAAAGGGCGAACGCCTCACCACCGCACATATTGACGGCGCGGTGAAAACCTGGCGGGTGAAGGATGCCGCGCAGCTCGTGAGCATGGTGGGATTCAGCGACGGACAATGGCTGAGCTTCACGCCGGACGGGTACTACGACTGCTCGGTGTTCGGCGACCGGTATGTGCAATGGCGGCGCGGAGAAGAGCTTTTCCCCCTCGAGCGCTACGAGGCGCTCTACAAAAAGCCTTCGGTAATAGAGGATGCGCTGGCCGGCACCTACGCGCCCGAGGCGCGGCTTGCGCGCGTGATCGATCCGCCCACGCTTGAATTGCTGTCACCACGGCATCAGCAGCTCTTTGCCTTCGGCAGCGAGAAAATGGAAATCGTTGTGGAGTTCCGCGCGCGGGACAAGAAAAAAATTGAATCCGCGCAACTGCGTCTCAACGGCCGTCCCGTTGCGGATGAAAATCTCGTGTCCTCCGAAACACTCACGCGGAGCGAGACAGAACTCGTCCGCCGCGTGCGCCTCGAGGTGCTGCCCGGCATCAACGTGATCGAGGCGGTCGCATACAACGCGGCCCGCGTACACAGTAAACCGGCACAGGCAGTGATCAAGGTCGAGACCGCCGACCAGCAGCGCGCCAATCTCTTTGTATTGAGCGTGGGGGTGGACCAGTACGGCGGCGCCTTCCCCGATCTGACGTACGCGGCGCTCGACGCCAACATGTTCGCCCAAAAACTCGCCGCGCAGGAGGGCAAGGAATACACGCGTGTCTACAGCAAGGTGCTCCTGAACAAGGATGCCTCGCGGAAGGGCGTGCTGGATGCCATCGCCCAATTCCCGCCGATGCGATCAAACGACATGCTGGTGCTGTTTTTCAGCGGGCACGGCGTTCGCGCGCGCAATACAAAGGGCGGGACCGAGTACTTCTTTGTGACCGCCGGCGCCGCGCGTAAAACCGTCGCGCGGGACGGTCTGTCATGGGAGGATGTGGCACGGCAGATTATGCGACTGCGCGCAGGCCGTGTGGTGATGCTGCTCGACGCCTGCCATTCGGGCGAAGTCTCATCGGGCGCGTCGAACGACAAGGTCGCGGGAGCCCTTGCAAACAAAGTCGGCATCATCCTTGCATCAAGCTCCGGTAACGAGTACTCGTTCGAGAACCGCGAGTGGGGCCATGGCGCGTTCACCAAAGCCCTGATCGACGGACTCAGCGGCAATGCTGATTTCACAAAGAACAATATCATCGACTGGAGCGAACTGCAGCTCTACGTCACAACAACGGTGAAGGAACTCACCCGCGGTGCGCAGACGCCGATGATTCCACGGCTCGAGGAGTTCGCAAATTTCAACGTGGCGCGAGTCAGGTAGGTGGAATGTGGAATGTGGAAAGTGGAAGGTGGAAGGTTGAAAGTGGAAGGTGGAAAGTGAAGAGTGAAGAGAGAGAGAGAGAAGGGTGTCATTACACGAAGAAGGACATTGACATGCGATTCATACTACTACTGACTGTTTTCCTGATCACCGCTGTGCGGGCCACTGCGCAGGAGCAGCCCGTCGCGCTGGTCACAAGCAACGGCGGAAAGTCCGACATTAAAGCCCCTGCCGGAGGCGCGGTGACGGATGCGTCCGTGGGCGCGGAATTGCGTCCCGGCGACGTGCTGACCGTCCGTACTGGAACTACTTCAATTGTTTTTATGGCCGGAGATTTTCTCGAAGTGCAGGCCGGTGAGCAACTGACAGTGGGCGCCACCGCATCCGCAAGCAAGCTGGCCGATGCGGGCGGCACCCGCGGTGTCACGCGTGATGAAACGGTGGCCGTGCCCGGCGGAGGCATCGCACGCCAGCAGGGCAAAGATGCGCTGTCGCAGCTCTCCATCGCATCCGGAATTCGCGGCGACGCCATGCCCGTCGCCGTGTCGCCGCGTCTCGTACTTTCGGATCCGAATCCGCTGTTTTGCTGGTTCGATACCGACTCCTCCGCATCCGGGAAAACACGGACCTACACGATCATCATACGCGATGCCGAGAATGCCGTGGTCGCGCAGAAGGACGTGGAAGGAGCCGTATATCGCATGAACAGCATGCGCGCCGATAAATTGAGCGCGGGCCTCAAGCCCGTTCCCGAAAAGCGTTATACCTGGGCCGTGTACGAACAAGGCAAGGTGCCGAATCCCCTCCCTGCTTTTGACGCGTTCTTTATGTTCGCAGACAAGGGCGGACTCGAGAAGGCAGCGCAGAAACGTGAGGAGTTGCAGGCCTTGTTCTCAGGAAAAAAAATCGACGAACAGTCCTATCACACGCTCAGCGTCCTGGCGTACAGTGACGACAGGGAGCGGCTCTTTGCGGACGCATTCCAACATCTCCTCGTTTTAGCCGCATCCCCCACTTCGTCACGCTTTGCGGTCGAGCAGTTCGCGAGAATTCTTCCGCGTTTCGGAAATCAGACGACCGTGGTTGCGGCGATACTTGGTGGGAGGAGATAGTAGGTGGTAGTTGGTAGTTGGTAGTGGCTGGTGGTAGTTGGTAGATGGTAGGGGTGGGGTCTTTTCAGAGCGGTGTGAGGAGACAGGATTGAGGATACAGGAGACAACCTCAGCTAATACTAGCAATATCGGACCCCGATCCTTGTTCGTCATTTTCCACTCGCGTTTCGTCCTTCACCATTTCCCGTTTGCCGTCTGCCGTTCCCTGTGCCTGCTAAAACGATGACCCGACGCCTCCTTATATCGATAGTGCTGCTTGCGTGTGTCGCATCGTGTTCCGCGCCGGATGTGGTGGTGAATGAAGATCCGCGTATCAGTCAGGGACGCGCGATGGTGGACAGGGGACAGTACGAAGCGGCCGAAACCCTGTTCAAGGAACTGCTTCGTGAGGCGGAGCGTGACCGGGACGGCCTGCTGCAGGCGCAGTGCAGAAAGTGGCTCGGCAATGTGCGCCTTGCCTACAGACGTGATGCCGACGCTCTTGTGCTGTATCAACAGGCCCGCGCGCAGCTCGACAGTCTGCTTTCCGCCGCGGGAGCAAGGACGCCGCGCCTCGCGCGTCAGGAACGGGCGAACGTGCTCAACAACATTGCAGTGGTGGAAAAAAACGCGGGACGATACAACGAGGCCGAGGTGATGCACCGGCTCGTGCTTGCGGACGACCGGCTGCGCGGAGAGCCGCTTCCTGTCGCGGTCTCACTGTACAACATCGGAACCGTGTACTATCTGCGTGCTGACGCGGCGCGTCGCGGGGCCGACACCGCTCGCTTCCGCGCGAACCTCGACACGGCCCGCGCGTACTTTCGCGAGTCGCTCGCCGTGTTTCCCACCGCCGACGCATGGCTGAATCTCGGCAACACGTTTGCACACGAGGGTCGGCGCGACAGCGCGGTCACCGCGTTCCGCCGCGCCAACGACGAATACCGCGTCTCCGGATTCCGCGTGCACGAGGCGATGTGCCTCGGCAATATCGGTCTGATGCTCGACGAGGACGGTCGAGGCGAGGAGGCCGCGGAGGCGTTGCGACGGGGAATCTCGATCATCGAGGAATTGCGCGGCGGACTCACGTCCATCGACGTGCGTTCGAGTTTTGTCTCGAACAAGTACCATCTCTACGAGCGCCTCATCTCGATACTCGTGCGCCTCGGAAAGTTCGACGAGGCTTTCGAGTATGCGGAACGAGCGAAGGCGCGCTCGTTCCTCGACATGCTCGGCAACAAGACCATCGGCGAAAAAAAACAGCGTACCGCGCGCGGCGCCGCGTTGGTGGCGGAGGAGCGCGCGCTGCACGAGCAGATAGCCCGGCTCATCGACACTCCCGACAGCAGCGCACAAGTAGCCATCCTGCTGCAGCGGCACAGATCCGTTCTCGACACGCTGCGCGATGTCGATCCCGAATACGCGTCTGTGAAGAGCATCGAGCCCGCCCCGGCGCGCGATCTGCGCGCGCTGCTCGACGATTCGACCGCACTCGTCGAGTACTTCATCGGTGAGACTGTGGACGACGGCGAACGCGCCGCCTTCGTCTTTCTTCTGCGCCGCGACACACTCGTCGCCAAACGTCTCACCATACGCGCCGAGTACGGACTCGAGCGCCGCATCGAGACGCTGCGACGGCGGTTGTACGCCGATTTCCCGAATGCCCGCGCCGCGGCGCTGCGCGCGGCTCGCCTGCAGAAGGGTCTGACAATGGACCAAGCCCTCGCTGAATGGCGGGCGGGCGCAACGGACAGCCGCTGGCAGTTCGAGCTGATGGAGATGTACAGTGTGTTGCTCGCTCCCGTCGATGCATTGTTGCGTGGTGTGCGGCAGGCCTATGTCGTCCCGCACGGACCGCTGCATCATCTGCCTTTTCAAGCGCTCGTGCGCATAGGCAATTTCGACAAACGTCGCGATGTCCACGTCGCGCGGCCGCGTTTCCTGATCGAGGACATGGCCATCGCCTATCTTCCTTCGGCAAGCGTGCTGGCCTTTGTACGTTCGAAGGCCCCTGCGGACGGCGCCACGAGCCTCGTCGTGGGTGATCCCGCCTACGCCGACCCCGTCTATCGCGCGCGTCCTCTCGCGGGCGCTCTGGTCGAGGCCGATTCCGTCGCGCGATACATCGATGGCGCCGTTGTCCTGACCGGTGCCGCCGCCGAAGAGGCGCGCGTGAAACGTGAGGCCGTGCGCGCCGACGTTCTGCACTTCGCCACGCACGGTGAACTCAACAAGCGTGAACCACTGCGCTCGCGCATCCTGCTGGCCGCGGCAAAACCCGAAGGTGATGACGACGGCAATCTCACGGTCGGCGAAGTGTTCAACCTCGACCTGCATGCCGCGCTCGTCGCCTTGAGCGCATGCCAGACGGCGCAGGTCGCGGGCGAGGAAGGCGGCTTCACGCAGGGCGACGAACTTGTGGGCCTGACCCGATCCTTCGTTTATGCTGGAACACCATCCGTTATTGCGTCGTTGTGGGTGGTGGACGATGCCGCCACACTCGCGTGGATGATCGAGTTTTATCGCGCATGGCGGCGCGACGGCATGGCCAAGGCGCAGGCCGCGCGGCTGGCCGCACTCTCACTGTTGAATACACCAAAAGATCCCGATTGGGTTTTCCCGTATTATTGGTCCGCCTTTATTTTCTTCGGGGACACCCGATGAGCACGCCACTGCAACTCCGCTTCGAGCGAACAAGAACAGTGCACCACGATTTCCGGAGGATACCGACATGACACGCTTCGCTCTTTCCATCCTTGTACTTCTCACGTTGTCCGCGCCCGCGCTGGCGCAAAAAAACAGCAGTCTTGTCAAGGCCGCGTTCCCGCGCCTCGCGTATACCGATGTCGGGGGCGAATTCGGACTCGCGTCCGATCCGTTGCCGGGCTTCGGCGTGCGTGTTGACAATGCGCGCCGTTTTGCCGATGCGCAGGCCCTTGCCGCCGAGGCCGTGCTGCTCGCGTATGTCGAGGAGTTGGCCGGGAAACGCGCCGCGTCCGTCACGGCCCTCGCGATACTCAATGAGGCGGTGCGCATCGCGGAAGACCGCCAGGATCCCGTCCTCGAGAAGGCGCTCGCACTCGCGGCGACACGTATACCCGGAGGCAACGAACCTCTCTCGCGCCTGCGGCAGACGCTCGCCATGGCGCCGCGTACACGGGGAGAGGGGACATTCATCGGCTACGTCCGCGTCGTGAATCAGGCCGGCCGTCTGCTCGATGTGTACATAGACGGGAAATACATGGGCTTCCTGCATGACGCGGAGGAGCAGACCTTTTCCACCGGAAACGGCACGACACACGTGCGCGTGACCGACGCCTTCGGCAACACCGCGGGCGAGGTTGTGGACGTGAAGCAGGAAGACACGTTCACGTGGACCATCAAACCCTGAATGTGCAAGGAGAGCTTTCCCGCATGACATCCTACGCCGAGGCAGTCGCCTACCTCTACGGCCTGCAGACATTCGGCATCAAACTCGGACTCGACAATATCCGGACCCTTTTGTCCGATTATAGCAATCCGCACCGCGCCTATCCCGTGATACACGTCGCGGGAACAAACGGCAAAGGTTCGACATCGGCCTACATCGCATCCATTCTCTCGTCCGCCCGCTACCGCACCGGACTGTACACCTCGCCGCATCTTGTGGATTTCCGCGAACGGATCCGAGTGGATGGCGTGCCCATCCCGGAGGCCGACGTGCTGCGCATGACGATCGAGATGGCTCCGCGCATCGACGAACTCAAGGCCACGTTCTTCGAGGCGACAACCGCGATGGCCTTCCGCTATTTCGCAGAGCGGCGCGCGGGAGCTGCCGTGATCGAGACAGGTCTCGGCGGCCGCCTCGATTCCACCAACATCGTGGAGCCGGCGCTCAGTGTCATCACAGGCATCGCCTTCGATCACACGGAGTACCT
This sequence comes from Ignavibacteriota bacterium, assembly GCA_016218045.1. Lineage (NCBI taxonomy): Bacteria > Pseudomonadati > Ignavibacteriota > Ignavibacteriota bacterium. The sequence continues at coordinate 92,562 of JACRFB010000010.1, read as the reverse complement.
CGGCACGACCCTTGCCGCCATAGCCGCCGAGAAGGCGGGCATCATCAAGAATGGCGTGCCGGTGGTGTCGGCCGATCTCCAGCCCGATGCGATGGACGTCGTGGTGGAGGTCGCGCGCGAACGCGGCGCGGCGCTGCACGTTGTGCCCACGGCCGCGGGCATTGAACAGATCATCGACATCGACCACATGGAATTCGACGCCGCGGTGTTGCGCTCGATCGAGCGATTCGTCTCGCCGCTCGTCGGCGACCATCAGGCGGCCAACGCGCGACTCGCGATACGGGCGGCCGAGCTGCTCGCCGCGGCAGGTTGGCGTGTCGGCACACCCGTGATCATTCAGGGCATAGGCGACGTAAAACGCCGCACCGGCATCGCGGGGCGCCTCGACCGCATCGCCGCCACGCCCGAGTGTGTCGTCGACGTGGCGCACAATCCCGACGGTGTTGCAGCACTTCTCTGCGCATGGCGCGCCGTGCGCGAGACCGCGCGCACACATCTCGTGTTCGGCCTGCTTCGCACAAAAAACAGCGCCGAAGTTTTGGCGTTGCTTGCAACGCACCGCTGGGCATCGGTCACCATTGTCGACATTCCTCATCCCGACGGCCGGCCCGCGTCCGAAATCGCGGCAGCAGCGCAGGGACTCGAGCCGGCTCCGCGCGTCGCAACGGACGCCGTTACTGCGGTCGTGGATCACGTGCACAGCGCCCGATCCGACGAATCCATTCTTGTTTTCGGATCACATTATCTTGTGGGCGCGATTCTCGCCTCCGGAAAAAAATCGGGGAGCGACGGAGAACGATCTTGACATATCGCGGGAAAGCCCTATTTTTGCACTAGACGTCCTTCCAACAGGCTTTCTCTCTCTCGCACTCATCCTTCGCTTTTCCAAGCCGTACCGTTTCTATTTCTCCCATCGTTTCGCGCCCCGATTTCTGACAGTCGGGACGAAGCAGCAAAAGCCATTCGCCTTCAGTGTCCGTCGTTCCTGACGGACCACCTGCGGCTCCGGCCCCCCGTTGCCGCGGGTATTCGGCGCCCCCACCACGCGCCGTACGATTCCTTCTCCCGACACTTTCATCCGACAATACGTCCTCTACCCAACATCCACGGGGATCACCATGAGCATGGACATCGCTGAACTGAAGTCCAAACGCATCGCCGAGCTTTCGCAGATTGCGAAAGACCTGAACATCAGCGGCCACAGCGACCTCAAGAAGCAGGAGCTGATTTTCAAGATCCTCGAAGCACAGACACAGAAAGACGGCTTGGCATTCAGCAAGGGCGTGCTGGAAGTGCTGCCCGACGGCTACGGATTCCTGCGCTCAGCCGACTACAATTACCTGCCCTCGCCCGACGACATCTACGTGTCGCCGAGTCAGATTAAAAAATTCGGTTTGCGCACGGGCGACACCATCAGCGGGCAGGTGCGGCCGCCCAAGGAGGGCGAGCGATTCTTCGCCCTGCTCAAGGTCGAGTCCGTCAACTACGAGGATCCGGAGAACATCCGCGACCGTCCGCTGTTCGACAATCTCACACCCCTGTATCCGAACGACCGCTTCAAGCTCGAGGTGCTTCCCAACGAGCTGTCGATGCGCATCATGGATCTGCTCACGCCGATCGGGAAGGGAAACCGCGGTCTCATCGTGTCGCCTCCCAAGAGCGGCAAGACGATACTGCTGCAGAAGATCGCAAACAGCATCAGCGCGAATCATCCCGACGTGATACTCATCGTGCTGCTGATCGACGAGCGCCCCGAGGAAGTGACCGACATGGAGCGTTCGGTGAAGGCCGAGGTGATAAGCTCCACCTTCGACGAGCCGCCCGAACGGCATGTGCAGGTGTCGGACATGGTGCTCGAGAAGGCCAAGCGTCTCACCGAATGCAAGAAGGACGTCGTGATCCTGCTCGATTCGATCACACGACTGGCGCGCGCGCACAACACCGTGGTGCCGCATTCCGGCAAGATCCTGTCGGGCGGTGTCGACGCGAACGCGCTGCACAGGCCGAAACGATTTTTCGGCGCTGCGCGCAACATCGAGGAAGGCGGATCGCTCACGATCATCGCAACGGCATTGATCGAGACGGGCAGCCGCATGGACGAGGTGATCTTCGAGGAATTCAAGGGCACGGGCAACATGGAAATCGTGCTCGACCGCAAGCTGTCGGACCGCCGCGTCTTCCCCGCGATGGACGTGAACCGCTCGGGTACGCGCAAGGAGGATCTGCTGCTGACACCGGAAGAACTCAGCCGTGTCTGGGTGCTCCGCAAGGTTCTCAGCGAGTACACCACCGTCGAGGCGATGGAGTTCCTGATCGAAAAGATCCGCGGCACGAAGAGCAACAAGGAATTCCTGAAGTACATGAACAGTTAGCGGCCCGGGAGACGGGACACGCGCGGAGGGAGAGGGGCCCGGCTTCAGGCGGGGCCGCATGTGGACGCCATTCCCAAATCCTATATCTTACATCCCGATTCCCATTTTCACCCCCCTTCAGCGGATATTCCATTCACTTCACCACACGCAGAGTTACAGACCCATGAATGATGTCGTCATCGTCAGCGCGGCCCGCACCCCGATCGGTGCATTCAACGGATCGCTCAAGTCTTTCACCGCGCCGCAGCTCGGCGCCATCGCCATCAAGGAAGCCATCACGCGCGCGGGTATCACGCCGGGCGACGTCAGCGAAGTGATCATGGGTAACGTGCTCACTGCCGGTGTGGGACAGGCGCCCGCGCGCCAGGCGGCGCTGTTTGCGGGCCTGCCGAACTCGGTGCCGTGTATGACCATCAACAAGGTCTGCGGCTCGGGATTGAAGTCCGTCATGCTCGGAGCCCAGGCCATCATGGCCGGCGACGCCGACGTCGTTGTTGCGGGCGGGCAGGAGAGCATGACCAACGCGCCGTACATGCTGGACCGCGCGCGCAGCGGCTACAACTTCGGCCACGGGCAGTTGCTCGACTCGATGATCAAGGACGGGCTGTGGGACGTCTACAACGACTATCACATGGGCAGCGCCGCCGAGCTCTGCGCGCGTGAGTGCGCGATCCCGCGCGACGCGCAGGACGCCTACGCCATCGAGAGCTACCGGCGCGCCATCGCGTCGGCCGACGCGGGCATTTTCGACGAGGAAATGGTGCCCGTTCCCATCCCGCAGAGGAAGGGCGACCCCGTTTTCTTCAAAGAGGATGAAGATATCCGAAAAGTGAACTTCGATAAGGTCGGATCGTTGAAGCCCGCGTTCCAGAAAGACGGCACCGTGACCGCGGCCAACGCCTCGTCGCTCAACGACGGCGCCGCGGCGGTGGTCCTGATGTCGGCCTCGAAGGCGGCGTCGCTCGGTCTGACACCGCTCGCGACCATCGTCGCGCAGGCTTCGGCCGCCAAGGCGCCCGAGTGGTTCACCACCGCGCCCGCCGACGCGATCGCGAAGGTGCTCGCCAAGGCCGGACTGAACAAAGACGACATCGACCTCTTCGAGATCAACGAGGCCTTCTCGGTCGTGTCGCTGGCCGTGAACCAGGTGGCCGGACTCGATCCCTCGAAGGTCAACATTTACGGCGGCGCCGTCGCAATGGGTCATCCCATCGGCGCGTCGGGCACACGCGTGCTCGTCACCCTGCTCTACGCGCTGCGCCGCGAGAACAAGCGCCGCGGACTCGCCACGCTGTGCATCGGCGGCGGCGAGGCGAGCGCACTCATCGTCGAACGCGTCTGACATATCCAACATATACCGCGGAGCACTCCATGCAGAAAATCGCAGTCATCGGCGCGGGAACGATGGGCAACGGCATCGCGCACGTGTGCGCGCAGCACGGCTACAAGGTTGTGCTGATCGACACAAAGACCGAATTCCTCGATCGCGCCCTCATCACCATCAACGCGAACCTCGACCGCCAGGTCAAAAAGGAAGCCATCACCGAAATGCAGAAGGCCGAGATACTCGGACGCATTCTGCCGACGGTGGATCTCGAGGAATACATCGCCGACGTCGATCTCGTGATCGAGGCGGCGTCGGAAAATTCCGAGATCAAGAAGCAGCTTTTCCGCACCTTCGACGCACACACGCGTCCCGAGTGCATCCTCGCCTCCAACACGTCGTCGATCTCCCTCACCGAAATCGCGGCCGTCACCGGCCGTCCCGACAAGGTGATCGGCATGCACTTCTTTAATCCCGTGCCCGTGATGAAACTCGTCGAGATCATACGCGGCATCTCCACGTCCGACGAGACCTACGCCGCGATACGCGACCTGTCGGAGAAACTGTCGAAGACCCCCGTGGAAGTGAACGACTACCCCGGCTTCGTGTCGAACCGTGTGCTCATGCCGATGATCAACGAGGCTGTGTACTGCCTCATGGAAGGCGTGGCCACGGCAGAATCGATCGACACCGTGATGAAGCTGGGCATGGCGCACCCCATGGGTCCGCTCACGCTGGCGGATTTTATCGGCCTCGACGTGTGCCTCGACATCATGAACGTCCTGTACAAAGGACTGGGAGATCCGAAATACCGACCCTGCCCGCTCCTTAAGAAAATGGTGGCCGCCGGGCATCTCGGCCGCAAGTCCGGAAAGGGCTTTTACTCGTACGCGACATAAGCACGGAGCACACGACAATGCACTTTGATTTCACCGAAGACCAGAAAATGATTCAGCAGACCGCGCGCGAGTTCGCGCGGGAGGAAATCGCGCCGAGCGCGGTGCAGCGAGACAAGGACGGCGTGTTCCCGACCGACATCGTCAAGAAGCTCGGGGAACTCGGTTTCCTCGGCATGATGGTAAAGCCCGAGTACGGCGGCGCCGGACTCGACACGCTCAGCTACGTGCTCGCCATGGAGGAGATATCCAAGGTCGACGCCTCCGTGGGCGTCATCATGTCGGTCAACAACTCCCTCGTCACGTACGGCATACAGAAGTACGCATCCGAGGAACTCAAGCAGAAGTACCTCGTGCCTCTCGCGACCGGCGAGAAACTCGGCGCGTTCTGCCTCAGTGAACCCGAGGCCGGTTCCGACGCCACCTCGCAGCGCACGGAAGGCGTGCTTGCCGGGGAGCACTGGGAATTGACGGGCACCAAGAACTGGATCACCAACGGCATCCATGCCGACTACTACCTCGTCGTCGCGCAGACCGACCGTGAGAAGGGCTACCGCGGCATCACGACCTTTCTCGTCGAGAAGGGTGCGCCCGGTTTCACACACGGCGTGAAGGAAGACAAGCTGGGCATACGCAGTTCCGACACAGCGAGCCTGCATTTCGAGAAGACACCCGTCGCCGCCGAGAACATCGTGTGGGAGGTGGGGAAGGGATTCAACTTCGCGATGGACACGCTGAACGGCGGACGCATCGGCATTGCCGCGCAGGCGCTCGGCATCGCGGCCGCGAGTCTTGACGCGTCGATCGCGTACAGCAAGCAGCGGAAGGCCTTCGGCCATCCGATCAGCGACTTCCAGGCCATACAGTTCAAGCTCGCCGACATGGCGATGAAGCTCGAGGGCGCACGGCTTCTCACCTACCGCGCAGCCGCGCTGAAGGATGCAGGACAGAAGTACGTGAAGGAAGCCGCCATGGCGAAGCTGTACGCATCAAAGGTGGCGGTCGAAAACGCACTCGAGGCGATACAGATACACGGCGGCTACGGCTATGTGCGCGAATATCTCGTGGAGCGCTATCTGCGCGACGCGAAGATCACCGAGATTTACGAAGGCACATCCGAAGTGCAGCACATCGTGATTGCGCGCGAGCTGTTGAAAGACTGACAGTCCCATGAACAGGGATCACACGCCGTCCGGGTCTCTGGATCCGGACGGCGTCGTGCTGTATGGCGCACCCGATGAGGCGCGGGGACATATCGGACTCCCGAGTCTTTTTATTGCCGACATCTTGCGTCACAGGGTCGTGTGATTTACATTGTGCGGGAGTCTACCACACAACATTTCCCAGGAGGAATCGATGAAATTCTTTATCGGAATCAGTGCTCTTTTTCTGGCCGTGGCGCTGTTCGCCCCGCAAACTTCCCAGGCACAGTACAATCAGGGCAAGATGTTCCTCGGACCCGTGCTCGATCTGAACACACCGATCGGCTTCGGCGCGGAATTCGAAGTTGGTGTCAGTCCGAACATCGGCATCGGCGGACTTATCCGCTACTGGGGGAAGTCAGAGACCGTCCCAGGCGGCGAATCGTCCTGGTCTGTGATCATTCCGCAGGTGGTCGGCTATTATCACTTCATGCCGGGCAACCAGCTCGATCCATACGCCGGCGCACGGCTCGGATACGGCATCTACAATTCGTCGTTTGATTCCAACATCCCCGGGTACACGTATTCCCTCTCTGGGAAAAGCGGTATATTTCTCAACGCAGCCGGCGGTGTGCGGTACTTCTTCAATCGCTCCATCGCGGTGAACGGCAGCCTCGAATTCCGTATTGCGGGCGAGGAGTACGTGAACGATCTCGGTTTTCTCGTGGGTCTCGATTTCACTCTTTGAACACCACGTCTCATGCATTTCAACGTCCCGTTCGCGGGACGTTTTTTTTTGGCTGCGCCTCCACGCCTTTGCACATGAACACACCGCTCCCTAGCTTCCACGACAACCAGCGCCTTTCCTCTCCCCGAAAGTTATGTCGATGCACCGCGCCCTCTGTCTGTTTGCCGTGATACCGCTGTTATGTCTCAGTGCCCGGGCGCAGGAGAATGCCCGCGGGAAGGGCGTCAGTCTCAATCCCTACGGTATCGTGGCGGGCACGATAGAGCTGCGCTACGAGTCGCGCACCGGACCCGGTACAAGCGCACACGCGGGACTCCGCTATTACGCGCTCAATAAAAACTGGACAGCGCCAGGCCTTGGCGGCGGCCTTCGCTGGTACCTGTATCCCGACGACGGCGCTCGCGCACTGTCGGGTTTTGCGATCGGACCACACGCGTACTTTGTATATTGGCTGTACGACGAAGACCGCGAGTACGACATACGCCGACTCGCCCTGCTTGTAGGGGCCGATGCGTCGTACAAATGGGTCTGGGAGAATTTCTTTTTTGAACCCTCCATCTCGCTCGAATTCTATCCTCTCACCGCAGCCGACAGTCCCAAAGGGCGGACGGTGCTCGAGCCCGTCTTCGGCATCCATGTCGGATTCGCGTGGGATTGAAATGGCATCGGCACGGTGCCCGTCTCCTGACTCCGGTCTCCTGTATCCTCACGCTCGTGTGAGGAGTAAGGATACAGGATACAGGAGGCACGGGTGGGCACGATGCCAGTGCTATCCTCACTCTCGCGTTTGACACTACGCCTCGCGATCATTACTTTTGCAGGACTGCCGCGGCACCGTTCCGGCGCCCGGCCCCCATCCCCCTCAATCGCACATCCGATTTCATCCCAATCCCGGAGGCACGCATGAAAAAACTGACGGCCATTTTCCTCTTTGCGGGACTCGTCCTGTTCCTGCCCGCGATGCACGCCCAGCAGACCTATGTTGGCGGACAAGTCGGGATCGGTATTCCCGGCGGCGAGTTCGGCAAGTCATACGGATTGGGATACGGGGGATCGGCACAGTTTCTGTACAACCTGGTTGAAGAGAACATCTGGGTCAACGGGCATATCGGATACACACGGTTCGGCTATAGCTCCGATTCCCGAACAGACAGGACTGGCTCCTGGTCAACGGTGCCGTTGCTCGGCAGCCTTCGTTATCAACTTTCGAAGGGAAATTTCCGATTCTACATCGGCGCACAGGCCGGCCTGCATTTCGTTTCACGCACAATTGAAACCAAGAAAAATGAAGTTGATATCACTACCCAGTCCGGCACCGAGACCGCCTTTGGCGCGGGTTTACTCGGCGGATTTTTCTACCCGATTTCGAAGTCGCTGACACTCGACGCGACCTTGTCGTACAACACTCTTCTGACCGAAGAACTCGAAGACAACCCGGGCTTCTTAACGCTGATGATCGGCATCATTTACCCGATTACGCTCTGAACCGGTTGCTCCAATAATGTTTCGAAGGCCCTGCGGAAGCGGGGCCTTTTTTTTTGGAGCTAGGAGCGAGGATGTAGGATCTGGGAGATAGGAGGTAAGATTTGGCCGGTTACTAGCGCGGCGGGCCGGTGTTTTTGTGGATGTGGCGGGGGAGGAAAAAGTGACAGTAGCTTCGTTGGCTCCGCGATGTTACATTTGTGAAATATTGGCCGAGTCTCGACAGTGCCGATATCCCCTCGATTTTCCTTCCGACAAATCCACGCCTCTCAGACACCCCTCGCATTCGACCAGGAGGACACATTTCGATGAGTCACATCGGCAACTACGAAGAAGCCCGCAAGAATTTCTCATGGGAAATTTCGGAGAAAGAACTCGGTTATACACCGGGCGCCGTCATCAATATCGGCGAATACTGCACCGACCGGATCTGCCGCATGGGCAAGGGCGAGAAGCTCGCCCTCGTGTGGGAGGGTCATGACGGGCACCAGAAGCGCTACACGTACAACGACTTGCGACAGCTCACGAACACGATCGCCGCATTCCTCAAGGAGAAGGGCATCGAGCCGGGCGAGCGCGTGTGTCTGTTCATGGACAAGGTGCCCGAGCTGTATTTCGGTTTCCTGGGCATTCTGAAACTGGGCGCCATCGCGCAGCCCCTGTTCTCGGCGTTCGGCAGCGAGTCGCTGCTCACGCGTCTCGAGGACGCGCAGACCTCCGCGATTTTCACGCAGAAGAAACACGTCGCGAAGGTGCGTAATCTCGTCGCGCAGCTTCCGTCGCTGCGCCACATCATCGTGGTCGACGACGACGGTGTGAAGCCGCTGCGCGAGCGCGAAGTGGCGTTCGACATGGACAACGCTCCGCGGGTGGACAGCTTCGACATTTTCCCGAGCACGGCCGAGACGCCGTCGGTGCTGCACTACACGTCGGGCACCACGGGCAAACCCAAGGGCGCCCAGCATGTGCACTACTCTCTCGTGTCGCAATACATCACCGCCAAGTACGTGCTCGATCTTCATGAGGACGACATTTACTGGTGCACCGCCGATCCGGGTTGGGTGACCGGCACCTCGTACGGCATCATCGGTCCCTGGGCAAACGGCGTGACGCAGTGTGTCACCGACACGGGTTTCAAGGCCGAGAACTGGTATTCGTTCATCGAGAAGATGAAGATCACCGTATGGTACTCCGCGCCGACGGCGATCCGCAGTCTGATGAAGGAAGGCATCGATGTCGTGAAGAAGTTCGACCTCTCGTCGCTGCGCCATCTCTGCAGCGTCGGCGAGCCGCTCAACGCCGAGGCCGTGTTGTGGTCGCAGGAGGCCTTCGGCAAGATGTTCCACGACACGTTCTGGCAGACCGAAACAGGCAGCATGATGATCACGAATTATCCCGGCATGCCGATCAAGCCGGGGTCCATGGGCAAACCCTTCCCGGGCATCGAGGCATGCGTGGTGGATCTCACCACCTTCGAGCCGATTGCCGATCCGGGTATCGTGGGCCTCATCGCCATCAAACCGGGCTGGCCGTCGATGTTCCGCACGTACTGGAACAACGTCGAGACGTACAAGAGCAAGTTCCGCAACGGCTGGTACCTCTGCGGCGACCGCGCCAGCATCGACGAGGAGGGGTACTACTGGTTCGTGGGCCGCGACGACGACGTGATCAACACCGCGGGACATCTGGTCGGACCCTTCGAAATCGAATCGGCCCTGCTCGAGCATCCCGCCGTGGCCGAATCCGCCGCGGTCGGCAAGCCCGATCCCGTGAACATGGAAGTCGTGAAGGCCTTCATCGCCCTGAAGCCGGGCCACGAGCCGGGCAAGCTGCTCGAACTCGACATCATGAATTTCATCCGCAAGAAACTCTCGCCGCTCGCGATGCCGCAGGAGATCGAATTCGTGCCGACACTGCCGCGCACGCGCTCCGGTAAAATCATGCGCCGCGTGCTCCGCGCGAAGGAGTGGGGCGAGGAAATCGGCGACATCTCGACGCTCGAAAACGACTGATTCCACACACAGACACCATACACCTCATTCCAGGAGTTTCCATGTCGCAAATTAAGGACGTCGTCCTCACCTACGTCAAGAACGAATACCTCGAGGCCGATGACGACCGCGAAATCACCTTCGACACACCGCTCATTTCCAGTGGCATCGTGGACTCGTTCTCGATGGTATCCCTGAAAGTGTTTCTCGAGACCACGTACAGCATTTCGATTCCCGATGCCAAGGCGTCGCCCGAGGCCTTCGACAGCGTCAATAACATCGCCGCCCTGCTGAAAGAATTCGGCATCGAGTAAGGGAGGCGCCATGTTTAGCTCCGATATTCGCGAGGCCTACCAGAAACAGCTTGCCGACATGCAGGCACAGGGCATCTTCAAGCAGGAACGCGTCATCGCGGCCCCGCAGGATGCCGACATCGAAGCCGAATTTCCGATCGGCGCCGAACGCAAACATGTGATCAACATGTGCGCCAACAACTACCTCGGGCTGTCGTCACATCCCGACGTGGTGAAGGCGGCGCACGAGGGCCTCGACGTGCGCGGCTACGGCATGTCGTCGGTCCGTTTCATCTGCGGCACGCAGGACATTCACAAGGAACTCGAGGACAAGCTCACGACCTTCCTCGGCACGGAAGACACGATTCTTTTCCCCTCGTGTATGGACGCCAACGCGGGCGTGTTTGAGGCCGTACTGACCGAGCAGGACGTCATGATCGCCGACCGCCTCGTGCACGCGTCGATCGTCGACGGCATGCGGCTGGCCAAGGCGCAGCAGGACACCTACAAACACAGCGACATGGACCACCTCGAGTCCAAACTGCAGCTTCATCAGGACAAGCGCATCCGCCTCATCATCACCGACGGATCGTTCTCGATGGACGGTGATCTCGCGAAGCTCGACAAAATCGTGGAGCTGGCCGAGAAGTACAATGCGATGGTCTTCCTCGACGATTCACACGCCACCGGCTTTATCGGCAAGACCGGACGCGGCACGCAGGAACATTGCGGCGTGCTCGGACGCATCGACATCATCACCACAACGCTGGGCAAGGCGCTCGGCGGCGCCTCCGGCGGTTGCGTATCCGGCCGTCGCGAGATCGTGGAGATGTGCCGTCAGAAGGCGCGTCCCTATCTGTTTTCGAACACCGTGGCTCCGGTGGTGGTGAGCGGCGCCAACGCCGTGCTCGACATCATTTCGAAGACCACCGAGCGCCGCGACAAGCTCGAGGCGAACACCGCATGGTGGCGCGAGGGTCTGACAAAGGCCGGCCTCATCATCAAGGCGGGCGAGACGCCGATCGTACCCGTGATGCTCTTCAACGCGAAGCTTTCGCAGGACTTCGCGCGCGACCTCTACGACGAGGGCATTTACGCGGTCGGTTTCTTCTTCCCCGTCGTGCCCAAGGGCCAGGCGCGCATCCGCACGCAGCTCTCGGCCGCGCACGAGCAGCATCACCTCGAGAAGGCGCTCGCCGCGTTCACGAAGGTGGGCGAGAAGTACGGCATCCTGCACAAGACGAAGCAGGAAATCATCGCGATGTACGGGGAATGAACCCGCGCAGTGCATGACCATGGCGCCTGCCGGATCCGCGGATCCGGCAGGCGCTTTTCATCCCGATCAAAACTTCCAAACACCCCCACAGCACCATGAACGACAAACTCGCAAATCCCGCACCGCTGGGCCTCATGGGCTTCGGCATGACCACCGTTCTCCTCAACATTCACAACGCCGGATTCTTTCCGATCAGCGCGATGATTCTGGCCATGGGCCACTTCTACGGCGGCATCGCGCAGATCATCGCCGGGGTGATGGAATTCCGCAAAGGCAACACCTTCGGCACCACGGCCTTCACGTCGTACGGACTCTTCTGGCTCACGCTCGTCGCACTGTGGGTGCTCCCGAAACTCGGCTGGACGGAACCGACCGACGTCGCCTTCATGGGCTGGTATCTCTTCATGTGGGGCGTGTTCACCTGTTTCATGTGGGTCGGCACGTTCGGGAAAAACCGCGCCGTGCAGTTCGTTTTCCTCTCCCTCACGATCCTCTTCTGGCTGCTTGCCATTCGCGACTGGACGGGCAACACGATGATCGGAACCATCGCCGGCTGGGAAGGCATCGTCTGCGGTTCATCGGCCATCTATCTCGCCATGGCGGAAGTCATCAACGAAGCCCGCGGAAGGACAGTGCTGCCGATCGGGGAACGGAAAGCGTAAGACGTAAAGGCGCGAAGGTGTAAAGGCGTAAAGATGTGTCGAGAGGATGGTTGATACGGCACATATCATTCAGTAACACGTGACGATCTTTGAAGCGCGTCCGAAAAAAAGCACCTACGATGAAACGATACACTCTCGTTCTGTTTCTGTGGCTCGTCCTCACCCCGCAGTGGGTACATGCGCAGGAGTCATCCCGGACATTCGGGATCGGATTTTCCGGTTTTGTCAAGACCGACTTTTTCATGGACACGCGGCAGACGGTCAGCAGCAGGGAGGGACATTTCCTGCTGCTGCCCGCGGCCGAGAACATGGATGCACGCGGCGAGGACATCAACGGCGCGCCGAGTTTCAATTTCCTGTCGATACAGACGCGGCTCACGGGTGCAATCACCGCGCCCGACGCCTTCGGCGCAAAGACGAGCGGCGTGATCGAGGCCGACTTTTTCGGCAATGAAAACGCAGCGTTTGTGGATGCGAACGGCTTCCGGTTGCGCCACGCGTACGCGAAGCTGAGCTGGGAGAACGAAGAATTGCTCGTCGGGCAGTACTGGCATCCGCTCTTCATCCCCAAATGTTTCTCGGATGTCATATCCTTCAACACCGGTGCGCCGTTCCAGCCGTTCTCGCGCAATCCGCAGCTCCGCTACACGCACACACATGCTCCGATGTTGTTTACCTTCGCGGCCTCGGCGCAGCGCGACTTCACCAGTCCGGGCGGCTCGACCGCGCAGCGGAATGCGGCCCTGCCCGCGCTGCACGCGCTTGCGCAATTCGAGGAGGCCGACGCGGCCAGCAAACGCGCGCTGCTCGCGGGTATCGGCGGCGGGTACACCACGATACGTCCCCTTCTGTTCACCGAGAAAGGGGCGAATAAATTTGCCGCAGACGAGACTGTCGGCGCGATGAGCGCGACGGCGTATTTTCTCTGGCGGAACAAGGACGTCGCGTTCAAGGTCCAGGGACTGTACGGCGAGAACACGTTCGACCTCACCATGCTCGGCGGCTACGGCGTCGCATCTGTCACCGACAGCGCGCGGAACAGCGTGGTCTATACGCCGCTCACGACGGTGTCGGCATGGTCGGAGTGTATATGGTACCTCGAATCGTTGCAGCTTGCGCTGTGGGGCGGGTACACGCAGAATCTCGGAGCCGCCGATCGCGTGCTCACATTTTCGAACAAATCCGGCGGCACCGACGTCACGACGCGCGGCGCCGACATCGCATCGATGTGGCGCCTGTCTCCGCGCATCGTGTACACCTCCGGCAAGATGAGTTTTGCGCTCGAGACAGAATACACCGTTGCCGCCTACGCCACTCGCGATGCGGCGGGTGTGCTGCAGCGCGACGAGAAGGGTGTGGTGACCGCGAGCAAAGACGTCGCGAATCTGCGGGTGCTGTTCGCGGCGACACTGCGGTTTTAACGGCGAGGAAGGCGGAAAACGCAACACGGAAGAAGAACACAAAGCGCGGAAGGTACGAGACAATCTGAGTGCGGCGGGAAAACAGAATTACTCACCACGAGGAGTTTTCCCGTCAAGAAGGAGGCAGTGAGAGTTATGGAGAATACGCCGCTGCAGCAGAGGTCGGGGGCCCTGATCATCACGGGAACCCTCTGTTTTTTCTTGTTCCTGTATATCGTTGAGCTACTCCCCGAGATGTTTCCGGCGCTGGACAATCCGGTGTCCCGGGCTGTGCCCGTGTACTTTTATCCGCTCACGCTCGTGGCCGGATTGATTCTGGTGCCTTTTTTACTGGGATACGCCGGCGTGGAGCTTCAAGAACGTGACGCCACCCAGGTCTCGCGATTGAAACGCTGGATGTCCCTGGACTATTTGATCTTCCTCGTTGCGCTGATCCCCGCACACATCCTGCGCGCGTATATCACCATAGAGATGGTGTTTATCGCCGTCTGTGCAGCCTTTCTCTATTGCCTGTTACGCCTAATCCACCTGCTCCTGTCGCCGCGAGTGGTCGAGTGACCAGCCCATGAGGCGCGGTGCGTTGACGGACATGGCGATCGATCGCCATATTGCTTTACGTATATGCGATCGATATCTTCCGTGGTAAACTTGGAGCGCATGCAATGGACACAGTCACATTATCGCCGAAGTATCAGATGGTCATTCCCCGCAAGGCGCGTGAAAAACTCGGCCTGGAACCGGGACAAAAGTTCCGGGTGATGGTGTATGAAGGACGCATCGAGCTGATACCGCTCCATTCGCTGCAGCGATTACGTGGATTTCTGCATGGTATTGCGACGGATGTACCGCGTGAGGATGACAGGCCATGAATGTTGTGGATTCGAGCCTGTGGCTTGAATACTTCGCGAACGGACCGTTGGCAGCATGGGCCGCACCCGTCATCGAGGAGCCCGAGCGCCTGGTGATCCCGGCCATCTCGCTCTTCGAAGTATTCAAGCGTGTCTTGCAACAACGGGACGAACACGATGCTCTGCTGGCCGTGGCGGCCATGCAGCAGGGGACAGTCGTGCCCCTCGACGCGGATCTTGCACTCGCCGCCACGCGGCTCGGAGTGGAGAAACATCTCCCGATGGCAGACAGCATTATACTCGCCACTGCACGCGCCGCCGAGGCGACACTATGGACCTGTGACGCTGATTTCGAGGGACTGCAAGGAGTTCGGTATAAAAAGAAAAAATGAATAGTTTATCATAAACTTCTTCAATGAATGGAGAAGTCGTTGTTCCACATCACTACGCACCTCCTCCAATGAACATCCACTACTACCTCCTCTGCTACCGCACCGAGGCCCTTGTCGCCTCGCATCTGGAACCTGAAGCGTTCGGGCGCTACATGGCGGTTGGCACCAAAAAAAACACGCGCGGGAACGTGCTCTTTCTGGAAATCGATCCCGCGTTGAAACACGAGTGGTTTCCGCTTCACAACATCGAGGAGCGCTGCGCTCCGCACGTGGACGGGAGTCCCAAGCGCAGCAAATACATCTCGATCTACCGCGTGCTCGAACATGTCGACATGTCGTTGTTCGGCAAGCTCTGGCTCTGCACCGCCGATGGGCGCGTCCTCTCTCTCGATCCCACGCCGTACGCGGATGACGACGACGGCTACGGACCGAATCTGTACGGCGAACTGTGTCCGGTATCACCCCTGGTGGTGTCGGCGCTGCCGCCCTCCGGCTTCCTGAAGTTCATGACAAATCCCAAGCACCCGATCAGCGTCCCGAAGCTGTTTTTTGTGGACATGCTTCTCGACCGCGATGAGACAGGAGCACTGGCCGGCTATTTGCCCTACCCGGATCCGCTGCACCTTATCGACTGTATCACCGATCTCGAAATCGGATCCGAGAAAAAAACGAAGACCGTCTCCCGGTCGCCACGGCACAGGGGATTTTTCCGGACGATACGTCGGGGATTCTATCTCGGTGGACACGACGGCATGCTTTTCTACCGCTTCCCCGATCGGCGCGAACTCGAAGTCAAACACTCGTCCTGGTGGCGCTCGGCGTCGGAGAGTCTTATCTCGTGAGACGATCGGACGATTAGACGATCAGACGATTAGACGATCGGACGATTAGACGATCGGACGATTAGGTGGTTAGGGATAGGACGGATACAATCATCGAAGAACTTTTAACGAAAGCACATATGAAATCACTCCGCACCTTGATGTCGTCGCGAAAGACGCGGCGCGTGTATCTTTTTATCATGATGCTCGTTTTTGCGGGCGCGTTTCTCTGGCAGCCGGGGAGCGGGCAAACCGCGGCTCCGGCGGTGCAGCACGGCACCGGGAGTTTTATGCCGTTTGCTCTTTTCGGCGATCCGAAGTACGACGAGATGGAAGTCATCAGCCTGCTCGCGGTGTTGGGAATAGCGATCGTGGGCCTGCTGTACGCTTGGCTGCTTGTCGGACAGGTCAAACGCGCCGATCAGGGCACACGCAAGATGCGCGACGTAGCCGACGCCGTGCGCGAAGGCAGCGACGCCTACCTCCGAGCGCAGTTCCGGCGCATCGGACCATTGATCGGCATCATTACCATTCTGCTCTTCGTCACGTACACGGGCGCCGAGGAAGCGTACCGCTGGGGACGCGCCATCGCGTTTCTTGTCGGCGCGCTGTTCAGTTGGACCGTCGGCTTTGTCGGCATGCGCCTGGCGACCACCGGCAACCTCCGCGTTGCCAGTGCGGCAACACGCAGCTATGGCGAGGCCATGCAGCTCGGGTACCGGACCGGCACCGTCACCGGCATGCTCACCGACGGACTCGGCCTGCTGGGCGGCACCGTGATCTTTCTCACCTTCGGCGAACAGGCCTACGAAGCGCTGCTCGGCTTTGGCTTCGGCGGAACGCTGCTGGCTCTCTTCATGCGCGTCGGCGGCGGCATCTACACGAAGGCGGCCGACGTGGGCGCCGATCTTGTGGGCAAGATCGAACAGGATATCCCCGAGGACGATCCGCGCAACGCGGCGACCATCGCCGACAATGTGGGCGACAACGTGGGAGACTGTGCGGGCATGGCCGCCGACATCTTCGAGAGCTACGAGGTGACAATCGTCGCGGCGATGATTCTCGGCATGGCGAGTTTCGGACACAAGGGTGTGATATTCCCGCTGCTCGTCCGCGGCATCGGCGTGCTCGGATCCATCATCAGCACCTATACCGTGCGCGCCGGATCGAAGGACACCTCCGACACCGCGCTGCGCAGCGTGCACCGCGGCTTCTGGATCGGCAGCATATTGAGCGTGGTGGGATTCTTCATCCTCGGCGCGTTCTATCTGCGCTTCGATGCCGCATATTTCCTCGCCAATCCGATGGCCGCTGCGGGATTCCCCGGCGGACTTCCCTCGGGCCTTCCCGCCTGGGCCAACTTCGGCGTGCCCGGACTCGACATGCGGCCGGCGCTGACCTGCCTCGTGGGCGTGTTCCTCGCGATCTGTCTCAACAAGGTCACGAGCTATTTCACACACACCGGGCATGATCCCGTGAAGAGTATGGCCAAGGCCTGCACGACGGGGCATGCGACCAACATCATACAGGGATTCGCCGTCGGGTACGAAAGCACCGTGGCAACGATCGTTGTCATCGCGATATCGATACTGCTGTCGGCCCTGCTCTACGCGGGCGCGCCGCCGCTCTTTATCGCGTACGGCATCGCCATGACGGGCATCGGCATGTTGACGCTCACGGGCAACACCATCTCGATGGACGTGTTCGGCCCTGTCGCCGACAACGCCAACGGCATCGGCGAGATGGGCTACGAACCGGAAGCCATGGAGGAAAAGGAGCCGGGCAGCTACAAGCGCGCGCGGCAGATTCTGGCGGACCTCGACGCCGTGGGCAACACCACCAAGGCCGAGACAAAGGGCATCGCGATCGGATCGGCGGTGATCGCCGCAGTCTCGCTGTTCGCGAGCTTCATCGCCGTGATTGCCGTGGGAAGCGAAGACAACATCCGGCTCATGACCGTGGCGCAATACCTCGCTATTGCGGGCAAGCTGACGGTGGCGGACCCGATGGTGTTCATCGGCTTCCTGCTCGGCGGAGCTGTGCCGTTCCTTTTCAGCAGCATGCTGATACGCGCCGTCGGACGCGCGGCATCGTGGATCGTGCGCGAATGCCGCGCACAGTTCCAGGACAACGAAATCTGGGCCGGAACCAAAAAACCGGACTACGGCCGCGTAGTCGACATCTGCACAAACACGGCGCAGAAGGAACTGATCGGTCCGGGATTCCTCGCGATCGCGTCACCATTGTTCGTCGGTTTTCTTCTCGGTCCGTACGCGCTCGGCGGTTTCCTTGCGGGTATGATTCTCGTCGGACAGTTGCTCGCGGTGTTCATGTCGAACGCGGGCGGCGCATGGGACAACGCAAAAAAAATGATCGAGGACGGTGTGTACGGAGGCAAGGGCTCTGAGGCGCACAAAGCCGCCGTGACAGGCGACACAGTCGGTGATCCGCTAAAAGACACGGCGGGTCCGGCGATCAATCCGTTGATCAAAGTGATGAACATGGTGAGTCTGTTGACACTCGGTCTTGTCCTTCAGTTCAACACCATTTCTCCCGCAAGCGGGACACCCGAAAACATGTGGGCATTACGCACCATCGGCGGTCTCGCCGCCGTGATCTGCGCGCTGGCCATCGGCTGGGCCGTTTGGCAGAGTAAACGTGAAGGCGCGCCCCCCGCGGAGCAGGACGCGGGAGCGTAACACGTAACACGTGTCCACGTGACACGTTCCACGTAACAAAGTAGCAAGGTAGCAAGGTAGCAAGGTTGAAAGACTGCAGTCTGTTGGGGCAGTGTCATACTTTCTACTTTGCTACTTTGCTACATTGGTACCTGCCCACGGTGTTACGTTCCACCTTTCACTTTCCATGTAGCCACATTCCGAGACGGCCATGCCAACATTTGTATCTGGACCCACCATCATTGAGTCGGCGGGGAATCTTCCGAAACGGATCGAGGAGTACTTCGGCCGCGTGAATACGGGAACCGCGGCGTTGAGCATCGCGCGGATGACGAGTCCGGGCGGCTGGGTGGAGCCCGGACAAAGACCCGAGTTCGACGAGTACACCATCGTCCTTGCAGGCATGCTGCGTGTGGAGCACGCGGACGGGAGTTTGGAAGTGCGCGCGGGCCAGGCGATCCTGACCTCGGCAGGTGAGTGGGTGCGGTACAGCACGCCCGAAGACGGCGGAGCCGAGTACATTGCGGTCTGTCTTCCCGCGTTTGCTCTCGAGACCGTACATAGGGACGACGATGGACACGCCGACGAGTGAGGTGACTCCCATACCACGCGGCACGCGCGGGGTGTTGCTCGTCACCTCGTCGGCGGCGTTTACCACCCCGTTCATGAGTTCCGCCGCGAACATCGCGATGCCGATGATCGGCGACGAATTCGTCCTCGACGCCGTGTCGCTCGGCTGGGTCGCGACGGCCTATCTGCTCGCGGCCGCGGCACTGCTGCTGCCGTTCGGGCGGCTGGCCGACATCCGCGGCCGCCGCGGCGTCTTCCTGTGGGGCCTTGTGGTGCACACACTCACCTCGTTGCTCATCGCTGTTGCCCCGACCGGCGCGGTGCTCATAACACTGCGCGCGGTGCAGGGCGCGGGCGGCGCCATGGTGTTCGCCACCAGTGTCGCCCTGCTCGTGTCGGCCTCGCCGCCGCGGGACCGCGGGCGCCTGCTCGGAATCAATGTCGCGGCCGTGTACCTCGGACTTACAGTCGGACCGTTTGCGGGAGGACTCCTGACGCATACTTTCGGATGGAGAAGTCTTTTTCTTGCCGTCGCCGCGCTCGGTGTAATCACACTTGTCGTCGCTCCCCGCGTCCTGCGCGCCGAGAAGCCGCAGTCGGCGGGCGAACCCTTCGGTCTCGCCGCATCCGTGCTGTACAGCTCGGCCCTCACCGCGCTGATGCTGGGCTTCTCGTTCCTGCCCGCGGCGGCGGGCATCGGCTGCCTCGCCGCGGGATTCGCCGCCCTCGCCGTTTTTGTTTCGTTGCAGGCACGCAGCACACGCCCGCTGCTCGATGTCGGACTGTTCCGCAACAACAGGGTGTTCGCACTTTCGAACGCCGCGGCGCTCATCAATTACAGCGCAACTTTCGCCGTCACCTTCCTCATGAGTCTTGCCCTGCAATACAGCTTCGGACTCGATCCCCGCAGCACCGGGCTCGCCCTCATCGGCCAACCGCTGATGATGACGGTCGTTTCACCATTGGCCGGGCGGATGTCGGATCGCATCGAACCGCGCGTGCTCGCTTCGTCGGGCATGGCGATGCTCGCCGCGGGACTCGGCGCGCTCGTCTTTATCGACGCACATACGCCGCTCTGGTTCATCGTCGCGCTGCTGGCTTTTATCGGCATCGGCTTCGGTCTCTTTTCATCGCCCAACACCAACGCGGTGATGAGCTCCGTCCCGCGGAGCAGCTACGGCGTCGCGTCGTCCGTGCTCGCGACTATGCGCCTCAGCGGACAGATGTTGAGCATGGGCATCGTCATTCTCGTTTTCGCCACCTCTCTCGGCAAAGTGCGCATCACGCCCGACCAGTATCCGCGGTTTCTCGGGGATGCGCGCATCGCGTTCGGTATTTTTGCCATTCTGTCAGTGGTCGGAATGCTTGCATCACTCGTGCGCGGCAGCGTAAGAGATACGTCTGATTCGTAGGTGCCGCGGCCGGTGTTCGGCTCACGTCGCGTCGGGGATACGGGCTCCGTCAAACAGTTTGTCTCATCGAATCCATCACATGTGACCGCCAGGAAAATACCAGCGAATGAATTCCACCGATGAACTCCATGTGATTTTCGGAACGGGACCTCTGGGTCTCAGTGTAGCGCGCGCCCTGCAGCGGCGGAACCACCGCGTGCGCCTCGTGAATCGCGGCGGCCAGGCCGATGCGCCCGCCGGTGCGGAATTACTCGCGGCGGATGTGTTCGACATGAACCGGATGGACGCGCTGTGCAGCGGCGCCACTACTGTCTATCAATGCGCGAATCCACCCTACCACCGCTGGCCCGAAGAATTTCCTCCCCTGCAGGGAGTGATACTCGACGCCGCCGCCCGTGCCGGTGCGCGGTTGGTGATCGCCGACAACGTGTACGCGTACGGAGATCCCGACGGACGGCCGCTCGTCGAGGACATGCCGTACAACGCCGCGACACGAAAGGGCCGGACCCGCGCCATGATGGCGGAAGCGGCGATGGAGGCGCATGCCGAAGGTCTGCTGCCGGTGACCATCGGTCGCGGCTCCGATTTTTTTGGTCCAGGCGTCCTTCTCTCCGCGATGGGCGAGCGCGCCATCGCGCCGGTGCTGCGTGGCAAAGCCGCATCACTTCTGGGTGACATAGATCTGCCGCACACCTACACCTTTATCGATGATTTCGGCGAGGCGCTCGTGCGCCTTGGGGAACATGAGGACGCTTTCGGCCGGGTCTGGCACGTGCCGAACGCGCCCGCCCTCAGCTCGCGCGAATTCATGACCCTTCTGTGTGAAGAAGCGGGGCAAGCGCCGCGCATGCAACGCGCGGGAAGGGGAATGATGCGTTTCTTCGGACTCTTCTCGTCGGGCGCTCGCGAAATGGTGGAGATGATGTACGAATTCGAGAAACCCTTCGTGGTCGACAGCACGCGCTTCGAGACGGCCTTCGGGATGCGCGCCACACCGCTGCGTGACGCGATCGCGGCCACCGTGGCCTGGTATCGCGCGCGGAAACACGCCTGATCCATGCCGCGCGACCTGCTCCGCTACGGCTCCTTCGCGGCAACCGCACTGCTGCTTGTCGCGGCCGTTGATGGCGTCCTCGCGTATCCGCAGATGCTGCTGTTCGGAGGCACAGTCGTGCTTCCAACCGTCTCTGTAAAAATCGCGCTGCTGCTCGTGTGTCTCGCCGGAGCCGCATGGCTCCTTGTCTCGAAGCACAGGCAGGACGTGGCATCGACGAGTGCGGTGCCGCAACGTGCAAGCGTGGGTGCCGGCAGGGTGAAGCTGCTTGCGTCCGTCCTTCTCGTGTACCTCGGGATTCACGCCACTGTTTTTTCACAGCACCCGCTGTTGTACACGGCGCGCGGATTCAACGCGTATTATTTCTACCTCCTGCTTGCTCCGCTGCTTGTGATGAGCGGCTTTCGTGTTCGTCCAAAGACCGTCGTGACCACCGTGCTTGTGTCCGCTCTGCCTCTGCTGGTCCTGGGATTCCTGCAGTCCGCACTCGGCGCGCCACTGCTGCCCGTCACAGCGTCGGATGTTTCCTTCGAAACACATGCATGGAAATTTTACGGTGCCGTCCGCGCGTTCTCCCTGTTTTCGTCGCCCGCGAGTTTCGGTGCGTTCCTCGTGTTCGCCGCCCTGCTGTGCCTGGCACTTGTGCGTGACACATCCAGCACCGGCGTGTTCACGCACCCACGTGCCCTGCGCATAGTACTGCTCGTGCTGTTCGCGCTCGTTCTTGCCGGCCTTCTCTACACGCGCACCCGCGCCGCGTGGTTGCATGCCGCGTTCTCGATCGCGACCCTTCTCCTGTGGCCGCGCATCACTCGTATGCCGCGTTTGTTGTCACTGCTCCCCGTTGTGGCGGGCGTGGTGGTCCTCGCGGGAATCGCGGCATTTCTCGCTGCGGGAGGGGCGTCGATGGCCGCGGCCGAGTCGTTGCTGCAGCGCTTCGACGGCTGGTGGTATGCCGTCTCGCGATGGATGAGCGGCGATGTCGGGACTGCGCTGTTCGGCACCGGATTCTTCCAGCATGGAACAGCGAATGGGCCGGGAGATCTGCTCATTGATTCCACGTTTATCGGCGCGGGTCTGCAGATCGGTATCGTCGGACTTGCCCTGCTCGTCCTGCTTCAGACCGCCATGTGGCGCGCACTGGCGACTGCCGCGGCGCGGCGCAGTCCGCTGGCAATCGCCGCAGCGGCGTACTGCGCACCCTGGACGCTGTTGTGGCTGCAGGGAATCGCCGTCGTGCCTTTTGCGATTGTTTTTCTCCTCGCGATTCTCGGCGGAGTGGTGGATCAGGAGGCGGATACGCCGGGCCCGGGATCACACTTCACGCGCGGATCCGAACGTGTCCTCCATCTCGCCTCCCTGGCCTTCGCCGCGCTTGTTGTGTATGGCGCCCTTCACACGCCCGCCGCACCGGCGGGTGAGGAACGATGGGAATCACGCGCGCGCATGAAAATGCTGCAGGAGGCCCAGCACCGTCATCACGCGCGGTACGGCCGCTGGTGCGACGGTGTCGATTCGCTCGTGGCCTTTGCCGGGCGCGCGGATGCGGGGATCGATGACGCTTCGGCGTATCTGCCGTTATACGGTCGCGACGTGCCCGTCGATTCGATAGGCAGGACACCGGGAAGCGGCCGCAGCTATGTGGTGATAACAACACCCGACGGCGCACGGTACCAGATTCGCGATCCGGACGGCCACGGGTATATCGGCTCGTGGACCGTGCCGGAGGAATTCGACCGCGCCTCGTGGCGTTAGGGCGTGCTCAGGATACCAGGGCCGGATCGGGCGTGATTTCCTTGCAGGTGCCGACTGGCCCGTGAATGTGGCTGCACTTTGCGTCCACCGTCCGCGCATCCATCGACGTCTCGAGCGCCCAGCGTTCCGCGCACTCGAAGCAGGAGTGCTCCTTCATACGCGCGATGCGCTGGATATTCATCAGGTGTTTTGCGGAGATGTTGTCGGTGGTGATGTTTTTCCCGCCGCTGCCGCACGCGAGCGTCATGGAGGGCTGCAGCGCGTTGAAGGTGCCTCCAAGCGCACCGAACGAGGCGGGGGTGTTCACGAGGATGCGCCCCGCGTTCATCGCGTTTGCGAAGTACTCGATGCGTTCCTCGTGCGTGGAGAAAATGCTGGCGGTGTGGCCGAGTCCGCCGTAGCGGTTGATCTTGCGGCAGATGTCGATCGAGCTGTCGAAATCGGGCGAGGTGTAAAATGCCAGAATCGGTGCGAGGATTTCGAGTGAAAGCGGTGCCTGGAGCCCGACCTCGTCGAGTTCGGCCATGAGCACGCGTGTGCCTTCGGGAATGCTGATGCCGGCCATTTGCGCGATGCGCCCGGCGGGTTGTCCGATCACGGCGGGATTCATGACACGCTGCGCGTGATTGATCGCGATGGCGCTTACCTTTGCGATCTCCTCGCGCGTCATGAAGTACGCGCCCGCCTCCGAGAACAGCGTGCGGACCTCGTCCGCATAATCCTCGGTGCACACCACCGCCTGTTCGCTTGCGCAGATGGTGCCGTTGTCGAACGTCTTGGAACGCATGATCTGGTTCACGGCAAAACCGAAGTCGGCCGTGCGTCCGATGTACACGGGAACATTGCCCGGGCCGATGCCGATCGCCGGATTGCCCGAGCTGTACGCCGCGCGCACAAGGCTGACCGAACCCGTGGCAAGAATGAGCGCGGTGCGCCGGTGCGCCATAAACGCGAGCGTTTCCTCTTCCGACGAGCGTTTGATCCACTGAATGCAATGCTGCGGCGCGCCCGCCTCCACCGCCGCCTCGTAACAGATACGGGCGGCCTCGATGCTGCACTTTTTGGCTGCGCCGTGCGGGCGTATGATGATCGGGTTGCGCGTCTTGAGCGCGATGAGAATTTTAAAGAGAACCGTCGATGTCGGATTCGTGATCGGTGTCACGCAGAAAATCGGACCTATCGGCTGCGCGATCTCCGTGATGCCTGATTCGGGATTTTCAGAAATGATACCCGCGGTCCGCAGGGAGCGTATGTCCTCGTACACATATCGTGTCGCGATGATGTTCTTCAGGACCTTGTCCTTCACCACTCCGATCCGCGTCTCCTGATGCGCCATCTCGGCGAGCTGGAGCCGGGCGTTAAAACCGGCGTGATACACCGCTTCGACAATCGCGTCTACTTCGTCCTGCGTGTACGACTGGAAGGCCAGCGCCGCGGTCTGCGCATTGTCCATTATCTCATCGATGTTCAGTCCCGGCGTGGGATTGGCAATGTTCATTCCTGGCTCGCTGTTCGGTGGTAGGGTTGCGGAAGATACACGTCTTCATGGCAATGGAGCAATGCACCGCCGCGCCGTATCCATATTTTCCGATTCCCGCGCAATCATCGTCCGCTCGTTCATTTGAGAAAAAAATCCTAATTTGGCGAGGATATTCTGGAGTGAACAGTGTACCAACGAACCCGTTACGATCTCAAGCAGGAATTAAACACCATAAAGGCCTCCGGCTTGTACAAGGATGAAAGGGTCATCCTGTCGGACCAGAAGGCTGAGATCACCGTCAGTTACCCGCAAGGCGCCGCGCCGCGCAGCGTGCTGAATTTCTGCTCCAATAATTACCTCGGCCTTGCGAATCACCCCGTGGTGATCGACGCTGCGCACAAGGCGCTCGACGAATACGGCTTCGGCCTTTCGTCCGTGCGTTTCATCTGCGGCACGCAGGACATTCACAAGACGCTCGAGCAGCGCATCGCGGCATTCTACGAACTCGACGACGCCATCCTGTACTCCTCGTGTTTCGACGCCAACGGCGGCCTCTTCGAGAGTTTTCTCTCGGCCGACGACGTGATCATCACCGACTCCCTGAATCACGCGAGCATCATCGACGGCATCCGTCTTTGCAAGGCGAAACGTTACATCTACGAACACGGCGACATGCAGTCGCTCGAGGCGAAACTTGCGCAGGCGCGCGAGGGAGTGGACGTGTGGGATCACACCGGCCTGGGCAAGGAGCCGGCGCCGGCGCGCAACATTCTCATCGCGACCGACGGCGTTTTTTCGATGGACGGCGACATCGCCAAGCTTGCGGAGATCGTACATCTCGCCAACACCTACGATGCGCTCGTGATGGTCGATGAATCACACGCCACGGGCTTTTTCGGTCCGACCGGCCGCGGTGCCATCGAGTACTGCGGCGTGCTGGGCCAGGTCGACATCGTGACCTCGACGCTGGGCAAGGCCATGGGCGGCGCTTTGGGAGGTTTCACGGCCGCGCGCAAGGAGATCGTCGAGATTCTGCGCCAGCGTTCGCGTCCCTACCTCTTTTCGAATTCGCTGGCGCCCAGCATCGTGGCCGCATCCATCGCCGCCTTCGATCTTGTGAGCCAGAGCGACGATCTGCGCACGCGCCTCATGTCGAACACGCGCCGTTTCCGGCAGAAGATGACCGCGCTCGGTTTCGACATCACCGACAGCGTGCATCCCATAGCACCGATACTACTGCGCAAACACAGCCCGAACGACGCGCAGCTCGCCGGGGCGCTTTCCACCGCGCTGTACGATCTCGGCATCTACGTCGTCGGATTTTCCTACCCCGTGGTGCCGAAGGGCCAGGCGCGCATCCGCGTGCAGATCTCGGCCGCGCACACCGAGGAACACATCGACACCTGCATCAGCGCCTTCGAGACCGCGGGACGCTCGCTCGGCATCATTCCGTAAATCCGCTCCCCTCCCTCCCGGGACATCCAGAACCTCCACTCATTTTTCCGCACGGACATGAAAAAGAACATCTCGAAAATCCTGGTCACCGGCGCGCTTGGACAAATCGGCTCGGAACTGACCGCCGCTCTGCGCCAGCGCTACGGCGCCGAGAACGTCATCGCCACCGATCTCAAGGAGGCGCCGCAGGCGATGCGCGATGCGGGACCCTTCCATCTGCTCGACGTCACCAACGAGGCCGAGATGGACGCCCTCATGCAGAAGCACTCCATCGACACCGTGTTTCATCTCGCGGCGCTGCTCTCGGCGGTGGGCGAGAAGAATCCCATGCTGTGCTGGAACGTCAACATGAACGGCACGATCAACGTGCTGCAACTCGCGGTGAAATACGACATGGCACGTGTCATCATTCCGAGTTCCATCGCCGTGTGGGGACCCGGCACGCCCAACTGCGCGCCGCAGGAGACGGCCCTGAAACCCACGACGATGTACGGCGTGACCAAGGTGGCGGGCGAAGTATTATCGGACTACTTCGTCCGGAAATATAATCTCGATGTGCGCGGCCTGCGCTACCCTGGCATCATTTCGGCGGAGACCTTCCCCGGCGGCGGCACGACGGATTACGCTGTGGCGATCTACTACGATGCCGTCAAACACGGCGCCTACACCTGTTTCGTGCGCGAGGACACAAAACTCCCGATGATGTACATGCCCGATTGCATCAAGGCGACGATGGATCTCGCCGAGGCGGATTTTGCGGCGCTGAAGCATCACTCCGACTTCAATGTCGGATCGATGAGTTTTACGGCGCGTGAACTCGCCGCGTCGATCACCGCGCGCGTGCCCGGTTTCACCGTGACCTACGAACCCGATTACCGCCAGGACATCGCCGATTCGTGGCCCGATTGTGTGGACGACTCAGCCGCCAGGCGCGAATGGGGCTGGAAACCCGCCTACGATCTCGAGGCGATGACCGACGACATGCTGGCCCGGCTCCGTGAAAAACACGCGAGCGGGCAGATCTGATTCTGTGCGAGAATGATTTTCCGTACTTTTTTGTTATGACAGCGGGCCGTGATCCGGCCCACGAATATTCGAAACAGCCGTCTGGAGTTTTCATGAAAAAGTACACAACCCTCTTCATCGGTCTCGGCATCGTCCTGGTACTGGTGATCTGGTACATCAACGTGCACAATGGCCTCGTGTCATCGCAGGAAAACGTGACCGCCAAGTGGAGCCAGGTCGAGAACGTGTACCAACGCCGACTGGACCTTATCCCGAATCTTGTGGAGACCGTCAAGGGGTACGCGAAGCAGGAAAGTTCGGTGCTGACCGAAGTCACCGAGATGCGCTCCCGCGTGGGACAGATGAACGTCTCGAAGGAGATTCTCGACGATCCCGCGGCATTTTCGCGTTTTGAACAGGCGCAGAGCCAGCTTGGCGGCGCGTTGTCGCGCCTGCTCGCGGTGACCGAGAACTATCCCGATCTGAAATCGAATCAGAATTTCCTCGCCCTGCAATCGCAGCTCGAGGGAACCGAGAACCGCATCGCCGTCGAGCGCAAGAGGTTTATCGAGGCCGCCCAGGAATACAACACGCGGATAAAACGCATACCGACCAGCATCATCGCGTCCCTCGGCGGATTCAAGGAGAAGGCCTACTTCTCGGCAACGCAGGGAGCCGACCAGGCACCGAAGGTCTCTTTCTAAGTGGCCGCGCGCCTGCGTCATATCGCGGTTGCGCTGCTGTGTTTCGCCGCCTGCGCCCCATTTCCGATTCGTGCGCAGGAAACCCCGACGCTGACGCGCTACGTAAACGATTTCGCGGCCGTGCTTCCATCCACAGCGGCCGACGAACTCAACGCCCGCCTGCGCGCCTACGACGAGGCCACATCGAGCCAGTTCGTCGTGGTCGTTGTGCGCGACCTGCAGGGCGAGAACATCGAGGACGCCGCGCTCCGCATTGCGGAGAAGAACGGCATAGGACGCAAAGGGCGCGATAACGGCCTGCTGTTCCTCGTGTCCATCGACGACAGGAAAATGCGCTTCGAGGTCGGCTACGGCCTCGAAGGCGCATTGACCGACGCGCTGACCTCGTCGATCATCCGCGACGCGGTTGTGCCGCGGTTCCGCGAAGGCGATTATGCCGGCGGGATCAGCGCGGGCATGGATGCGGCGATGAAGGCGGCCCAAGGCGAGTACACGGCGCCCGAAAGAAAACCCGCGCGACGAGAGAAAAAGACCAACGTGGGCAGTATTGTCTTCTTCATCATCCTCATCATCATCGTCGTGCGGGCAATGAAAAAAGGCCGCGGCGGACGCGGCGGCGGGATCTTTTTCCTGCCGACACCTTTCGGCGGATTCGGGAGCGGCGGCGGATCCGGCTGGTCGTCCGGCAGCGATTTCGGCGGCTTTTCCGGGGGCGGCGGGAGTTTCGGCGGCGGCGGCTCGAGCGGGGACTGGTGAACGGAACACGAGACATGCGCGCGTGTTTTGTAGTGTCTCATTGGCGGGCGCCGCGATTGCCGCGACGGACACAAACACTCGGGAGCGCTCTGTGCGCCGCCTTGTTGTGTATTCTCGCCGCCGGATGCGGCACCCGGGACACGCCCGCGGAGCAGGCGCCCGTCCGTGAATGGACGGGCCCGACCTTCCAACCCTACGATTCGTCGCGGCTCATACTCGACAGCATTCGCGTCGACCTCGACCGGAACGGAATCGACGAATTTGTCATCACCTCGCGCGACGCATTCGAACAGGGGAATCCCGCGCTGCCCCGGCAATTCGACCGGCTCGAGATTTTCGCCTTCGATACATCGAGGGGCGTGTGGGGTTCCATGTTTGTCGATCCGGTACAAAATGGCGAGACGGTGGAATTCCGCGACATCACCCGGAGAGGAAAACTCGAGATACTCGCCACGACGAACACCGGGGGAAACGATCCGGTCGCATCGACAGGACTCGCAGTGTACGGATTTCGCAAGGACGGGAGTCTCTCGGTACTCTTCGTCGCTGAAAGCGGCGCACCCGAACTCCGCGACATCGATGGCGACGATGTGCCGGAAATTCTCGTGACGGGACAATACTGGGGTGTCACCCCGCGTGCCGACGTCGTTGCGTACACAGCCGAGATCCACTCGTTCAACGGGAGCGAGTATGCGGAAAATAATATCCGATTCAGAGCATATTACGACACCCGCATCGCCGAGGGGCGGGCCGAATACACGCGCCTGGCCGTCACGTCGGGACGCTTCGACGCGGCGCGCGCGGCCGCCCTGTACGATTCCTTCCTCCGCTATGTGGTGTGGATCATCGCAAAGGGCGACCTCTATGCTGTCCGCACCGTGTGGAACACCGAGAAACAGGCACTGCAGCAGCGGCTTGACGCGGAACAGTTCGAGGATCTCGACGGCTTGATCGAGGATGTGCTTTCGTCGTCACAACAGGCGGATACGGGCACGGGAGACATCGGCGCATGATTCCGAAACCCGTACGCGTCTTGCTTTGTGCCGGGGTCCGCGCGGCCGTGTTGTGTTTCTGTGTTGTGACGACGTCGCCGGGACAGACGCCAGGGACGGACGTTTCAGATCTCACACGGCTTTCCGCGCTGACGCGGACCCTCGCGGCCGAGACAGCAGCGCGCCTCGGCGGCGGCAGCGCCGTGTCGCTGCGCGTGACGCCGTCCGATGCCCATCCCATGGTGTTGCAGATCTTTTCCGAAGAACTCTCGCGTGTACACGCGCGTGTGCTGCTGGGTGGATTGGAAGAGGGGACCGTGCTGCGCGTCGACGTGCGGGAGATGGCGATCTCCACTGTTTCGGTAACCGATTCTTCCTATTTTGCACGTTCGACTGCAGCATGTGGTGTTGTCGCGACAGACCCTGTCGCGGGGACGGTACTCTGGTCGAAGGAATTTCGCGCGGAACGCGTGGATACACTGCGCGGCACCGCACCCGCATTTACCGACTATCGCAGCGCCGAGTCGCCGTCGTGGTTTGACGGCGTCATCGGACCGATCGCCGCCATCGCAGCCGCGGCGGTCATAGTTCTGTTGCTTTTCACCGTACGAGGATCCTGATGTCACGCACCCTTCCTATCGTCGCAGCCGCGGTTCTCGCGGTGTGTTGCGCTGCCTGCAGTTCGACAACACCCGCCGATATCCCCACGGCCGAGCAGCGCTTCCGGCTCGGCATGGCCGAGTATGCCGACGAGGATTATTTCGACGCGATACAGCACTTCGAGGTGATTCGTCTGCAGTATCCCACCAGCCCTGTGGCCGACAGCGCCAGATTCTTCATGGGCATGAGCCGCTTCAATCGTGAGGAGTACATACTTGCCAGCTACGAGTTCAGCCAGATCGGACAGGTGAGTTCCTCACCCGCGCTGCAGACCGAGGCCCAGTACATGTACGCGCGGTGTTATGTGGAACTGTCGCCCAAGGCCGCGCTCGATCAGACCTACACGATGCGCGCGATCGATGCGCTTCAGACCTTTATCGAAACGAATCCGAAGCACCCCAAGGCGGCGGACGCGGAGAAGGACATGCTGGGCCTCATCAACCGCCTCGCCGAGAAAGAGTATCGCACGGGCCTGCTGTACATGAAACTCGAAAACGCGCGCGCGGCCGAAGTGTACTTCGATACGGTGATCGACAAGTATTACAGCACCGAGTACGTCGACGACGCCGCGGCGATGAAAATCCGCGCGCTTATCTCGCGCAAACAATATGCCGCGGCAGGCGACCGCATCACACAGTTTCTGGAGAAGTACCCCACGAGTCCGCTTCGCGACGATGTCGCGGCACTGCGGGCCGACCTGCCCGCCGAAACGCGGAGCAACGCGCGCCCGAAGTGACTCCGCGCGGGACATGACCATGGAGGATGGGATGGAATCATTGCCGCGCAAACATACCGTGCGCGCCTCGCATGTCGAGATGACGGAATTGGTGCTTCCGAATGACACGAATCAGCTCGGCAACCTGCTCGGCGGCAAGTTGATGCACCTGATGGACATCGCGGCCGCCATCGCCGCGGCGCGCCATGCGGGCTTGGTCTGCGTTACGGCCTCCGTCGACCAGATTGATTTCCTGCATCCGGTCCGCCTGGGTGAAGTGGTTGTGTTGCGCGCGTCGGTGAACCGTGTGTTCCGGACCTCGATGGAAGTCGGCGTGAAAGTATTCGCCGAGAACATCCGCAGCGGGGAAGTGCGTCACACGAATTCCGCGTACATGACATTTGTGGGATTAAACGCCGAAGGCACGCCGACGCAGAGTCCGCAGGTCATCCCTGAAACGGAAGCGGAATCACGGCGTTTCGACCAGGCGTTGATACGCCGCAACATGCGGCTCGAGCGGCGCATCGCGATGGCGAGGTCCGGCGAATGAAAACGCGACGTTCACTTTCCGCCCTTGTGCTCGTGTTCATCGCGCCGATCTGGACTAGCGCGCAGGACATCGATCTGCGCGCGCTCAGCGACGCCGAGTTCCTTCAGCGCCTCGCGGAATATCGTTCGGGCCGCGCGCCGGGCAACACGCTCCAGCAGCGTATTGTGCCGGGATGCGGTTTCGGCTGGACCATCGAAACCGCGCGCCGCGCAGAAACCATGTCGCCGGCGGACCGTGCCACAATGCGCCGCCTGCTTGCGCCGGCCACGTACGACATGTCGCTCCTCAGTCCTTCCGGACGTTTCCGCATCCATTACGACACAAGTGGTACGCACATGGCCGCGATGATCGATGCGACGGAGACGCCAATCCGCGGCACATCGCGCGCATACGCGGAGGCCGTGGCGGCATTCTTTGATCACACCTATGTGGTGGAAGTGCTGCAACGCGGCTATCAGGCACCGCCGTTCGAAGCGGGGCAGAATACGTACAACATCTTCCTCCGCAACGTGGGGTCCGATTACGGCAATACGCAATGGGTCGATCGTATCCCATCCACGACCGTGCAGCCAATATTCACGTCGTTTATTGAGATCGACAACGATTTTGCTGGCGGATATTTTTCGAAGGGACTCGAGGGCGCCAAAGTCACCGCGGCACACGAGTTCCACCATATGATTCAGATGGGAAGTTACGGGCTCTTGCTCGACGACCGCTACATACACGAACTGACGTCTGTCTATTATGAGGACGAGGTGTATCCCGACGTCAACGATTATTACCAGTACCTCGGCGGCAGCAGCGGGCTGTTTACATTCCCCGAACGTTCGATACACGCGTGGGGCGCCTACGGGTATCCTCTCGTCCTTCTGCCGAAAATGCTCGAACGCCGCCACGACACGACGCTGATGCGCCGGACCTGGGAGGGGATCCGCTCGCGGCACCCGTACTTCGCGCTCGACGACGCCTTGCGCGCGAGCACGGATCCGAGCGATCTCTCGATCGAGTACTGCGCCTTTGCGCGCTGGAATTTTTACACGGGCTACAGGGCCGCGGACGCCGCGCCGTCGGAACGGTATGACGAGGCCGCATCGTATCCCACCGTAAAGATCGCTTCAACCATCGCGGTCACAAACGGCAGCGCGACACTGTCGGGCGCGGTCTCGCCCTATGCCACCGTGTACATGCGCGCCGCCATGGATGCCGACACCGCGGCATTCTCGGTCTCGCAGGTGAATCTCACGGCCGCCGTGCAGGCGGCGACAGGGGGCGGGGGTGCCCCCGTGCAGTTCACCATCGACATACGCACCAGCGGATACGGCGCCGAATATCTGCCGGTGGGCAACGGGTGGGGGTACCGCTTCCTTCCCGCAAGCCCCGGCATGTTGTGCCTGAACGTGTACTCAAAAGGAGCCATACCGGATCGAAAAGTCTATTTCTCGCCGAATCCGTACGATCCCGCCGGTGACGGCATAGCGCGCGTCTCGGTGCCGAACAGCGTGCCGCAGACGCGCGGCACGCTTGCGATCTTTACGGGAAGCATGAACAGAATCGCGCTGCTCGAGGATGCCGCCATACTTGGTGATCCCACGTTTGGGCGGTACATCGCCTGGAACGGCCGCGACGATGCGGGTGAGAATGCCGCGTCGGGTATCTACGTGTTTGTGTTGAATGTTGGCGGCACGATGCACAGCGGTAAATTTGTCATCGTGCGCAGGTGATCCGTGCAGATCGCGGTTAGGAACATCACAAAGTCATTTCACCGCTCGCGCATCCTGAACGATGTGTCGTTCGATGTGTCCGCCGGGGAAGTGGTCGGCATTACGGGCCGCAACGGGTCGGGGAAGTCCACATTGCTCAAAATTATTGCGGGGCTGTTGCAGCCGAACTCCGGGAGTGTGGAATACACGCGCGACGGTGTGACACTTCCGATGGAGGTCCTGCACGAGCATCTCGGATTCGTGGCCCCGTATCTGCAGTTGTTCGACGAATTCAGCGCTGAGGAGAACCTGGCGTTTTACGCCGATGCGCGCGGACTGCGGCTCTCGCGCGATGATCTACGCGCGCGCATCGAGGGAGTGGGCCTGCCTCCAGGACGCAAGGATCCGATCCGCGCATTTTCCTCCGGCATGAAACAGCGCATGAAGCTGCTCTTCGCGACGATACACAACCCGTCCTTCCTTCTTCTTGACGAACCGATTTCGAATCTTGATGCCGACGGGATAGCCGCCGTGTATGCGATCGTGTCCCGCCAGCGAAAGCAGGGATGTGTGATCATCGCCTCGAACGATCAGTCCGACGTGGACCAGTGCGACCGCATCGTGCGGCTCGGCTGACCTCATCGCCCGCCCCGGAGCGATACACATGCCGAAATCGCAGAATAAAAGAGCCGGGCGTCTTGACCTTGGCATCCCACTGCCCTAGATTCACAGTCGAACAAGGCACACACGCGGGCACACTACCGCTGCGCCTCGCTGCCTGTGTTGCGCCCCGGCGCGCAACTCCATCATTGCACTGACGGACCACCTATCACGATGGCCTTTCGACACAACCGCAGCGCGGGCACTGAACACCCAACCGACGAGGAGCGCGGGCACAGCGATGCCTTGGCGACCGTGGATTTTGCAACCGTTCTCGAAGCACTCGGTGACTTGGTGTATGTCGTGGACTTGCGGGAGAATCGAGTCGCGTCGATGAGTGCCGCGTTGCGGACCGCCCTCGGCGTTGACGGAAACCACCTTGACGCGGATCTGCTCCACAGAGCCATCGTCCACCCTGATGCACTCGCCACGACACTCGACCTTGTGCGCTCGGCTCTTTCGACTCCGGGCAACACCCTGATCGAATTCGCCACAGCTCCGGGCTGCGGACTCCCGGCCATGCTGCGTGAACGATGCCTCACCACCGCATCGGCGGATGGCCGGCCCGTTCAGCTCGTTGCCGTGCTCACCGATATCAGCGTGGAATGTGAGAAATACGCCGACTTGCAGCGCGGCATGGAGAAGTACCGCGGCGTGTACGAGGATTCCGCGGTCGGCTTTGTGCGCGTCGACGGCGCGTACCGCATTTGCGAGACCAATGCCGCGTTCGCCGCATTGACGGGCTATTCGCAGAGCGAATTGTCGAGCATGACCCCCTACGATTTCACACATCCCGACGATATCGCACGCGAGGAGATGTTGATGCATGCGATGATGACGGAGGGACGCTCGTCGACACGCTTCGAGAAACGGTATATGCGCAAGGACGGGAGCGTGCTCTGGGCCGATGTCACGGTCAACATCGAACGCGACGAGACGGGGAAACCCATCGAATTCGTCGGCTTCGCGCGCGACATCACCGGGCGACGCATGGCGGAGCACGCCCTGCGCCGCAGCGAGGAACGCTATCGTACGCTGGCAGAAGCCGCGCCTGACGGAATATTTATTGTCGACGCGGATGAAGTGCTCTCGTACTGCAACGGTGTCGGCGCGGCGATTATCGGGCTGACACCCGAGATGGCAATCGGCCGCAAATGGGAATCCCTGCTTCCCCGCGGCGGGGACGCGGAGGCGGAGAATTCGCTGCGGACCCTTTTTTCGGGAGCGGACAACGATGTGCGGACCGGCAGAATAAGCCGCGTCGGCGCCCGTGTGTACGAGACGCTGGTTGTTCCCATGCCCGCGGAGGACCTCGAACTAGGACCGCGCCTCGCTATTGCGCGTGACGTCACCGATCGCACCGCCGCCGAGCGGGAAATCGAACGCTGGAAAACCCTCTATGAAAGCGTCACCGCAGCCTCGGGGCAGATCGTGTACGATTATGATGTTCAGAGCGGCGCAATTCAATGGGGCGGATCCATCGATACCGTCCTTGGCTACTCGCTCGAGGAAATGAACGCGGGGATCGCGCAGTGGTCCGACCTGATCCACCCTGAGGATCGCGAGCTGTCGCTCCTGCTTTTATCACAAGCGGAGGAGGCCGGTTCCGCCTACGAAGTGGAGTACCGTTTCCGTCACAAGTCCGGCGCCTGGGTGTGGTTCCTCGACAGGGGATTTTTCCTCGATCCCATCGACGGGAAACACTCACGCATGGTCGGCATGATGACCGACGTGACCGCGTGGAAATCCGCCGAGCAGACGCTGCGCGAAAACGAACGTCGTTACCGGGCTCTTTTCGACCTCTCTCCCTCGGGGATCATCGTGGAAGACGCGCACGGGACGATACTCGACATCAATCCCTCGTTGAGCGCGGCGTTCGGCTACGGCAGGGAGGAACTTATCGGGAAGAACATCCGCATCGTCGTCCCTCCAGATGAACACCATCTCATCGACGGACACGCGGCCCGCATCATCGCCGGCGAGGTGATGGAGCACGAGGTGATGAACATTCGCAAGGACGGCAGCACCTGCTGGATGGAACTGCGCGAAACCGCCATGACATTGCCCGACGGTTCACCCGGCATACTGAGCGTGGCGAACGACGTGACACTGCGCCGCGAGGCGAAGGACGCGCTGATCGCGGCAAAGGAGAGCGCCGAGAAGTCGCATCAACTGAAGGATATCTTCATCGCCAACATGTCGCACGAGATCCGCACGCCGCTGAATGTGATCATCGGATTCATGGATTTGATCTCCGAGATGTACCGCGACCGCATCGATGCCGAACACCTCATATTTTTCCGCACCATCGAGCGCTCCGGCCGCCGCCTCCTGCGCACAGTCGAGCAAATCCTGAACATTTCAAGCATACAGGCCGGCACATACACACCGCGTTTCGAAACCGTCAACCTCGTCGACGTCGCCGAGTCGCTCGCCACCGACATGCGGCCGATTGCCGAGGCAAAGGGGGTCGCGCTGAAACACGAGAGCACCTGTCTCGCGGCGTTCTCGACCGTCGATCGCTACACACTTGAGCAGGCCCTGATAAACCTGCTCGACAACGCCATTAAATTCACGGAGCGGGGAAACGTCATCATCAGTGTCGCCATCGAGGATGCGTGGGCGCGCATCGACGTAGCCGACTCGGGAATCGGAATATCGGATGAATACCTCCCGAGAATATTCGAAAAATTCTCCCAGGAATCTTCGGGCACAACGCGGCCCTTCGAGGGGCTGGGACTCGGCATGGCACTGACACGCCATTACGTGGAAGTGAGCAAGGGCATGATATCGATAGACAGTCACAAAGGACACGGAACCGTGTGCACCCTATTCTTCCCGCTCGATGCGGGCAGCGGCTCCATCGCGGGCGACTCCGCCTCGGGCGAAAATTCCGCGCGCAATGCGCACGACGCGGCGGCGCGTTGCGTGCTTGTGGTGGAGGACGACATCCAGAGCCAGCAGTACATGTCGCTGCTCCTTTCGCGACACTACAATGTACGTGTCGCCTCGTCGGCTCCGCAGGCGCTCGAGATCCTGAACGCGCAGCGCATCGACATTATTCTGATGGACATCTCCCTGCACGGAGACATGGACGGGCTGCAGTTCACGCAGTCGCTGCGTACGGAGGCCCGGTTCTCGACCCTCCCCATCATCGCGTTGACCGCGCACGCCTTTCCGGCGGACCGCCAGCGCTGCTTTGACGCGGGGTGCAACGAGTACCTTCCGAAACCCTTTCAGCGCGAACAGCTCCTCGCACTGATTGCCGGTTTCCTGAAGTAACTCCAGTTCGCGTGTCCGTGTCTGCGACACCGCGAGAGGCGGTGAGCAGGCACCCGGCAAGGGTCGCAGGTGCGGGACGGGGTCGCGCTATTTGCTTCGTGCGGCATCCGAATTTTTGTATATTTCGCGATTAGGATGAAAACGCGCACATCTGATATCGTGAAATGGTCTGCCGCCGGGGTGTCCCGGTGAGTCTGCGCCGCGGGGCTTCCGCCGTCTTCGCGAAGGACGTGCGCTCGGAATTGCGCACGCGCTACGCCGTCAACGCGCTGTTCATGTTCGTGGTAGTCGCGATTGCCGTCATTCTTTTTGCACTTGCCGGCGAGACCCTGGGGCGGGCCGTACACGCGGGTCTCCTGTGGGTGGTCATGTTTTTTGCGGCGATGAGCGGACTCTCGCGCTCCTTCGTCGCGGAAGAGGAGCGCGGCACGTCGCTGGCGCTGCAGCTTTTGTGCAGTCCGAGTTCCGTGTATCTCGGAAAGCTGCTGTTCAACGTGGTACTGTCGCTTGTGCTCAACGCGTTTATTGTCGCGCTCTTCCTTGTGTTCCTGCCCGAGATCCGTGTCAATCAGCCGGGTTTGTTCCTCGCGGTCATTGCCCTCGGCAGTGTCGCGACAGCCGCCGCTACAACCATCATTGCCGCCATCATCGCGAAGGCGAACACCAAGGGTACGCTGTTTCCCGTTCTCTCATTCCCGATCCTTCTGCCCCTGCTCATGGCGGGAATCTCCGCCACAAAAACGGCAATAGAAGGGAACACATGGAATGAGGCCTGGCCCGATCTGCAATTGCTTGTGTCGTATTGTGCCGTGGTGGTCACGGCGTCGTATCTTCTGTTCGATTTTGTCTGGAAAGAGTAAAGGAAAGGACAGCCCGTATGTGGTGGAAAATTCTCCTGTTCATCTGGATTGCCGTGTTCAGTGTCTTCGGCATCATCACGCCTGTTGCCGGCACGTTCGGCGACCTCGCGATGTACGCGCAGATGTCCCCCGAAAAGGAAATCCCGCTGAAGCTTACTCTCGGCGCAAAATCCGCCGAGCCCGATGCCGACGGTGCCTTTGTTCTGAAGGCAACCGATGGGCACGGACTCGAGTCGCCGGTCGCTTTTGCGGCCAGGCCCGCGGATCTGGATGCCGCGACCGGCTACCTCGTGCTCGCGCGCTACGATGCGGCGCGGCATCGCGTCGCCGTCTCGCGCATTCTCGCGACCGATCCGGGTCTGACCTTCCCCTTTATTCCGGGCCTGGAGGAACGCGCCAAAATCATCTTTTTCCATGTGCCCATGTCGTGGCTCACCGTGATCGCCTTCCTCGTGTCCATGTGGTTCGGCATCAAGTATCTGCGCAGGAAACAGATGGATGACGACGCCAAGTCGGCAATTTCGGCCGGACTCGGGCTCCTGTTCTGCATCCTCGCCACCACAACCGGATCCGTGTGGGCAAAATTCAACTGGGGATCATTCTGGAACTGGGATCCCCGCGAGACATCGATCTTTGTGCTGCTGCTCGTGTACGGCGCCTATTTCGCGCTGCGCTCCGCCATCGAGGTCGAGGAAAAACGCGCCAGTCTGAGCGCCGTGTACAGCATCCTGGCCGCCGTCACCGTGCCGTTCTTCATTTTCATCATGCCCCGCATCATGCCGGGCCTCCATCCCGGTTCCGCCGACGACACAACTTCGGGGCCC
The DNA here is from genome assembly GCA_016218045.1 of Ignavibacteriota bacterium. Classification (NCBI taxonomy): domain Bacteria; kingdom Pseudomonadati; phylum Ignavibacteriota; species Ignavibacteriota bacterium. The sequence continues at coordinate 53,782 of JACRFB010000010.1, read as the reverse complement.
GTCGTCAGTTCCGGGGGTATGGACGCCACCATGCGTGTGGTTCTGTACGGACTACTGCTCGGGTATCTCGTGCTGTACGGGTGGCTGATGCGCATCCGATTCAGTCTGTACCGCATCTCACTTGCACGGACGCCGGGACAGTCCTGAACGGGAAACACACATCACCGCCGAATCACCTTTTCTCGATTGCAATAAATCACTATACTCGGACAGGATATGTACGAATTTCTGGAACACAACTCGCTCTACGTCGTCCTCATTATCGTTCTGATGGTGTGGGCAGGTCTCTTCGGATACGTGTGGCGTATCGACAGAGCCGTGAAGAAGCTTGAAGATTAATCACGAGAGGACACACCCATGAAAAAACGGTATATCATCGGCGGACTGGTCGTGCTGATCTTTCTCGCTGTCGGCGGATACTCGTTCCTGAACAGCTCCATCGAGTACGCCACCATCAGCAAGGCCGAGAATTCGGGCAAAAAGGTGCAGGTCACCGGCAAGTGGGTGAAGGAGATGGACGCGCGCTACGACAGCAAGGCGCACACCTTCACATTCTACATGCGCGACGAGGAAAACCGTGTCGCGAAGGTGGTGCTCACCGGCGGGAAACCGAACAATTTCGATATCGCGACGAGCATCGTCGCAAAAGGCCGGTACGAGCAGGGTGCCTTTCACGCGAGTGAAGTCCTGACAAAATGTCCCTCGAAGTATGAGGGCAAGCCCGCCGACGCCCATCCTGACAATATTCCGCGAACCTCGCTGTAGGATACAATCCACAGCACTTGTAGAAAGGACAGCACGACATGTACGAAGCAGTCGGCATGATCGGGCGCGTTGCCGTCGTGGGCGGATTCATCGCCACGGCGGTTGCATGCTTCGCTTATTTTGCCTCGCTCCGCCGTGAATCCCTGATTCATCTGGGACGCGCCGGTTTTCATCTCACGACGACATCGGTGTTTCTGGCATCGGCGGCACTGCTCGTGCTCATCGTCAAACACCAGTTCCAGTACCACTACGTCTGGGCATACAGCTCCCGCGAACTGCCGCTCGGCCTGTTGATGTCCACATTCTACGCGGGCCAGGAAGGAAGCTTTCTGCTGTGGACGCTGATGGTTTCGATCATCGGTATCGTGCTGCTGGCCTACACGCAGAAACACAACAACGAGCGGGAGGTTATGGGGACCTACACCGCGGTGCTCGCATTTCTGATGCTGCTTATCGTGGTGAAGAATCCTTTCGCGCTTGTGGAAGGATCGCAGATTCCCGCCGACGGAAAGGGCCTCAATCCGCTCCTGCAGAATTTTTGGATGCAGATACATCCGCCGATACTTTTCCTCGGTTTTGCCTCGATGGCTCCGCCCTTTGCACTGGCGATGGGTGCGCTGATGCAGAAGAAGTATCAGGACTGGATTACGAGTTCGCTGCCCTGGGTGGTCGGCGGCGCCATGGTGCTGGGTCTCGGCATTGCACTAGGCGGATTCTGGGCGTATGAGACGCTCGGCTGGGGCGGCTGGTGGGGTTGGGATCCCGTCGAAAATTCTTCGTTGATCCCGTGGCTTGTTTCCGTTGCGCTCGTCCACACGATGCTGACGCAGAAACGGACGAAGGGACTCATCATGACGAACTTCCTCCTCGCCATACTCAGTTTCGTCACTGTGCTGTACTCCACCTTCCTGACACGCAGCGGCGTTCTGGGCGACGCATCCGTGCACTCTTTCGTGGATCCGGGGCGCTTCGCGTTTACACTGCTCGTGCTTTTTATGTTCGCGTTCACCGACACGGGCGTGGCGTTCATCTTCCTGCGTTTCACCAAACTCGGGCAGGCATTGGCCACGCGTTTCAGCGGCTGGAAACGGCTCGGGATCGTGTATCTCGTCGCGATCGGCCCCAGCATTCCCATCTTTGCCATCGTCGGCGGCGACATTGTGCCCGTCTTCGAGGACGTGATCGCGAACGTGCCCGCGGTGGTGGACATTTTTGTGTTTCCCCTGCTGTGGACGGCGCATCTCCTGAATGCCGTCGCGCCGCTCTGGCCCGTCGCACTGGTCCTGAAGCTGGCATTCATCATTTACACGATGACCGGCCGCATGCACAGCGAGAAGGAGTACACGAGTTTCCGTTTGATGTCACGCGAAACATTCCTCGGGCTCGGTTCCGCAGTACTCGGTATCTTCACCCTCATCGTGCTGCTCGGCACCTCGCTGCCCATCATTCCCCAGTCGATCATCGCTTCCATCAACGATATGCTTGCGGGCATAGGATCGGACGCGACGCTGGGCAACACGGTTGATCCGTCGTTTTACAACGCGATGGGCGTGCCGCTCGGAATTCTCATCGTGGGCATGGCCGCGTCGGCACTGCTGCTGAAGTGGATACAGAACAACAAGGGCGAAGTGCTGCGCAAGGCCATACTGCCCGGTGCCCTGGCTTTGGCGTTCGCCGCGGTGATCTGGCTGGCCGGCGGAGTGAACGACGTATGGATGCTGGCGCTCGGTTGCTCGGCGTTCTTCAGTGTCGTTGTCAATGCGCAGGTGGGCTACACCATCGTGCGCGGCAATCCGAAATTTACGGGCGCCTATGTTGCACATCTTGGCGTGGCCTTCACGCTGCTCGGTGTCATTGGATCCGGATTTATGAGCCGCACGCAGTCCATCGAATTGCCGCAGGGTGTGTCGAAGTCCGCCTTCGGATACAACCTCACCTACACCGGATACGAACCGTTCTGGAACGGCGAGCGGTTTTACTTCAAAGTGGCGATGACCAATGCCGACGGCGATGTGATCGACACGGTGAAGACAGTCATGTTCAACTCGATGTACGGCGGACAGAAGCAGCTCATGCGTAATCCCGGCATCGCCAAGTTCTGGTTCAAGGATGTTTACCTGGAACCGCAGGCGCTTTTTGCACCGGATCCCGACGGCTGGCAGGCGGCACAGTTTACGAAAGGCATGTCAATCGAGTACGGCGGGTACACGATTCACTTCGTAGACTTCGACATGAACAACAGCGCGGCGTCGCAGGCCTTTACCATCGGCGGCGTTTTCCGCGTGGAGAAGTACGGGCAGCCGCCGCAGGAGTTCACGGTGACACACACAACGGGACCAGACGGTGTGCAGGACACCCCCGCGCGCGTCAGCGCCGGAGATCTCGAGATCGTGATAGACGCGCTCACGCCCAATCGCGAGGATCTGGCTCTCTCGACCGTCGACGCGCGCATGCGCAATCCGAAGGTCACACCCAACCCGAACGACCTGCGTGAAACCCTCGTCGTCGAGGCATCGCTGAAGCCCTTTATCTCCCTTGTCTGGCTCGGCATTGTGGTCATGATTGTCGGCTTCGGAATCGCGCGCGCGCGACGTGCAAAGGATGCCAAACGTCTCGAGGCTCCGTCCCGCCCCGGGCTGCCACTTGGCAGCGCCCGGACTGTAGCACCCGCACAGGAAGACGTCGTGCCCGAGGAACAACAGCAGACCTGACCGCAATCCCACCTTTTCTCCCCAGGCCGCGATGATGTTCATCGCGGCCTTTTCTTTTGGTCTGGAATAAAACGTCGCCCCGCGGATTGAATAGCGTCACATCGTGCTGTTTCAGTTTGGAACACTTCTCCCTCCGAATTATGACTTTTGAACGCTGAGAATTTGCACTGCGCAGAATGCCGCAAAACCTGCGATAATAGACTAAAACAGACAATATACTGTGATAATAGGATAATTGGCATCCGGTACGATTCTTGAAATACTATTAGACTCCATCACATTGTATTTCAGGAGCCGGGATGCTTTCCAAGTCATTCGTCACCTTCATTTTTATTGGTGTGATCGTCGGCAGCGCCTTTTCGCAAAGGACGTTCACCAAACGCGTGGGTTTTAACGTCAAGGGCAAGATCGTGATGATCGGGAACGTGAATGTGCGAGGTTACACGTCGTCGTCGGGGAGTACGACCGGCGGCAACAGCAGCGGCAGTGCGAACAACGATTCGTATTACATGCGTCATGTGGACGTCGATTCCGACGGCAGCACCTTCAACTCGAGTTCCGCCGATCTGAGTCTGCCGGTGCCCTCCGACAGCATACTCTGGGCCGGACTGTACTGGCATGGATACTCCGCCTCTGGATACTCACAGAGCGGCGTGTCGGCGAATGCGTACGGCAACCGCTTCAAGATCAAATTGCGCAAGGACGCGGGAGCGTATACCACCTACACCGCGGTGCAGCAGGACGATATCAGCAACTACAATTACCGCGGCTGGTACGCATATCAGGGGTACTACGATGTCACGGATATTGTGCGTACGGGCGGCAGCGGCACCTATTACGCGGCAAACATTGTGACTCCGTACAACGACTACGGAGTTTGCGCCGGCTGGTCGCTCGTTGTTGTGTACAAGGATTTCAGCAGCGAGCCGTTGCGCAATCTTGTGATCTGGGACGGGTATCGCGTGCTCGATCCGAATTCCTCCGAGACCATCACCTTGACCGGATTCAAAACACCATCGACCGGCACAGTCACAACCAACGTCGGTTCGATCGCCTTCGAGGGTGATGCGGGGCTTACCGATGACCGGCTGCGGCTCGGACCGACAGTGTACCTCAGCGATGCGCAAAACCCGTCTACCAATTTCTTCAACAGCAGCATATCGATGTTCGGGACCCGTTTTGCAGACAAGAATCCCGATTTCACAAATCAACTGGGATACGACATCGACATCGTATCAACATCTGGTGTGCTCGGCAACGACATCACATCCACCACCGTACGATTCCGCACCGACGGCGACCTGTACTACCCGGGAGTCATGAGTTTCGAAACCGAGAGCAAGGCGCCCGCGGTCACCGTCGAGAAGCGGTTCTATGAGTCGGGAAGTAATACATATTCCGTTTCGAAAATGGTGGGCATACCACCCAACACCGTTGCAAACCGCACGGTGCAGTATCATTTCAACATCGAAAACATCGGTGATGAGAATGCGCTGAATGTCGTGCTCATCGACACGATACCACCACTGCAGGATTATATGGCCGGTACCATGCAAGTGTCGATGGACAATATCAATTGGAGCACACTGACCGATGCAAACGACGCAGATGCCGGGTACTTCGATGCCGTCAACGACCGCGTTGTTGTCGGCGTCGGGAATGCCGCGACATCCGCCAATGGCGGGCAGCTCCTGAAACACTCCATCCGTTACGTGCGTTTCCAGACGCTGATCGAAGATCCCGCCACATTTACTCCGCCGCCGCCCGGCCTGTATGAGGCGCCGAATTTTGCGAGAGTCGCCTATGCCGATACCGGCGCCTATCTCTACGATGCCAACAGCAACGGGGTCGTGCTGACCATCGACAACGCACTGCCTGTGGAACTCGTCGCCTTTGCCGCGCGCACGATCGGTCATGATGCGCGCCTGACATGGCGTACGGTCACCGAGTCGAACAATCACGGATTCGAGATTCAGCGGCAGTGTGCCGACGGAGAGTGGGAAAAAGTGGGGTTCACCGACGGAGGAGGCACGGTGAATACACCACGCGACTACACCTTTGTGGATAAAGACGCCGACCGCGTCGGAACCTCGTTGCGATATCGACTGAAACAGATAGACCGGACAGGCGGCTTCGAATACTCGAATCCGGTAGTTGTGAGCTTTACCCCACCGGCCGGCTTGACGCTCAGTGCACCGTATCCAAATCCTGTTGCGCAGGGTGCGTTGGTAACACTGTCGTATGCATCAACGTCCGGAACAGGGCTCCACATTTTCCTCCACGACGTCCACGGGCGTGAGCTGCGCCATATCACGGAAGAGTCAACGTCCAGGGGCGTTTCCTCGGCAACCCTCCTCACGGGGGATCTCCCCGCCGGTCACTATACAGTGATTCTCACAGACGGAACCGACCTGGTTACCCGGCCGCTTGTGATTGGACGCTGAGACGCAGCGCGTCACGTGACAGAAAGGGCCGTGTCGCAATGACACGGCCCTTTGATTATTCCACTTCCATGCGCTCGAAGCGGTGCATCGGCAAAGAACAGGGGATGGGGGTCCGCTGTCCGCCCGCTCGATGTGCTGCGGCCGCGGTCCTATCGCAGTCGGATGGATGCCAACACGCCCTGAATCGTTGCATCCGTTTCATGCCCCGGTCCCATGAGTTGTATCGAGATCTGCATGCCGTCTTTCAGCGCGCCATACAGGGTCTGATGTGATCCCGAGGCATCGTACGTCGTTTTCAGAAAAGTGAGTCCGAGCATGTCGACGTTTTCTATGGCGGTGCCTTTGTACTGTGTCATCATCGACGTGAGATTCGTTTCGACGTCCTTGTCGGTCATGTTCATTCCGGCCTTCTTTGCCTGCACCATGAAGGTTCCCGCATTATTGTAGGTCTGGACGGTTCCATCATTAAATTCGGAAAACTGCCATCCCTCGGGCACAAGAATGGAGAAGATTTTACCGTCCTTCACCGAGCCGGCAACCGCCGGCTTTTCCTGCGTGGCTGCTGCATCTCCGGCGTTTCCCGCTTGTGATTTGGTCTCGTTGCTTTTGCCGCAGGACAGAAGTCCGAGGACGAGAAATGCTGCGACGGTGTACGATACGACATGGCGTCCCATACTGGTTCTCCGGGTGGTGGAATGAGTGATAGTGGGGCACGCGCATCGTGATGGCGCAACTCCGTTGCGCGTACTCATGGTGTTATTTATGACGATCGAGCGTTTGCGACAGCAGCATCCCGGCGATCCACCCGTTCCTGCCCCGGAAGCGCGCGAGCACGTATTGTGACGCCTCACTGTGTTGCACAGGAACAATCTCGAGTTCATCACCCCTGACAACATATCCTTTGCGCTGCATCGGCGGCGAAGACATCACCACAAAAAATCGTGAACGTGTCGCCGTGACAACGGCACGTTGAGGGCGTTTCCGCCTTGTTGACGGGAATTCATCGCCGGACCAGTTCGCGCCGCAGAATGACGGCACACCCGACACCGGCTGTAGCCGCACCGATTTTTCCGTCACGATGATTGCGATCGTGCTTCCGTCTTCCACGAAGTGATAGATGCCGTCGTGTTCCAATCCGGCCACCCCCGCCACATCGCAGATGTGCGCGGCCTGACCAAAGACAGACTGATAGGAAAATGACAGAGCATCCCCCGCAATGAGCAGGGCAATGGAACCGTTGTTGTTGGACCACACGCCGCTCGGATCCCACGTGACGGGTGCCTGGGCGAACGCCTGAGCGGACGCCAGAAGTCCGACACAGACAATGATACTATGTCGCAAACAATCGAGCAGACCCCCTCGGTCCGTCATTCCGGTTCTCGATGAATGATGTGAAGCGCAGCGTCACGCGAATATGAATATGGGAAACTAGGGCGCCGGCCGCTTCCGTCAAAACTTCATACCGCCAGTATGTTTGTGCTAGGATATTCGGACATCACATCGGATTTTTTACGTGACTTCATTCTCCCACGATATACCGGCAGAAGGCGGAGTGGTATGAAAAGACTCGTGATTGTTCTTATGGTTGCGGCGAGTGTCCAGGCAGTACACGCGCAGCGTATCCTGGTCGACCATCGGGATGTCGCGCTGTTCGACAGCATCCCCGCGCAGTACCGTGACGCCGCACAGAATCTTCGTATGCTTTTTATGGACCGCTCCGTGGGCGGAAACATATCGGACGCGCTGAATTGCCTGTCGGTGCCCTGGTCCAACGCCCCCAATTCGTGCAAGAGATATCAGCACCGCGATTCGGCGTACGCTGTCGCACCGTCGGAAGTGTATTGGAACGGCACCTGGGACCGCCGCCGTTGGCGATACGAGTTCTGGCCTTCGGGATGTTCCGAAGACGCCAACTGCTTCGTGAACTTTATCGAGCCACGCATCGATTCCTTCGATGTGGTGGGATTCCAGTTCAGCTATCTGGCCGTCATGCCCGGCGCGAACATCATACACCCCATAGACGGATTTTTCGGCACACGCACCGATCGTGGCACTGCCACGAGTTACACGGCGTTTGCCGCGCGGCATCCGCAGAAGACGGTGATATGGTGGACCACCTCGCTCGCCCGCGGAATAGGGAGTCCCGAATCGCAGGCCTTCAACACTGCGATGCGTGACTACGCGCGGAATTACAACCTCGTCCTCTTCGATGTGGCCGACATTCTCTCGCACACACCGGCGGGCGCGCCATGTTTCGACAACCGCGACGGAGTGGCCTTCCTCACAGAAAATTATCCTGACGACGGTCTCGACATCCCTGCAATTTGTCCGCAGTACACAACCGAAACCGACGGCGGTCATCTGGGTTCGATTTCGGCTGGTGGGATACGCGTCGCCAAGGCGTTCTGGGTGCTGATGGCGCGGATTGCGGGCTGGGACGGCCGCGGCGGATCCGGCGTCACAGAAGTACCGGACAAGGTACAACTCGTGTCACCCGCTCACGGAACAATACTCGCGTCCGACACCGCGCGTTTTGTGTGGCGCCGTTCACAGCCACAGGTCACATGGTACCGCATCGAGATAGCGGACAGCGCCGGGTTTGCCCGACCCCTGTTTGCCGATTCTTCACGCATCGACACGACATTCACCACCGCACAATTGCCACGTGGCCGCGAACTGATCTGGCGCGTGCAGGCGCGCAATGCAAAAGGGTGGGGCGCGTGGAGCGATCCGCGTTTGTTGACACTCGCACCACTGCAGTTGTTCAGCGCCGTGCCTATCACCGAGATGGGGAGGAGCACATACAAGAACTTTGGAGGCGGACTCTATCCCGACGGCACAAATCAGCGTCCATCGGCGCATGAGACCGCGGGCCGCGCGCTGGCACACGCCATCACACCGCTCGACTCGCTCGGCAGGCCCGATCCGGTAAACGGAAAGATCGGACTCATGTCCATCGGCATGTCGAACACGGGGCAGGAGTACGCCGTGTTCGAAAATGTGGTCGACACGTTCCAGATGAAGAATCCGAATCTCGTCGTGGTAAGCGGCGCGCAGTCGGGGCAAACCGCCTCCATCATCCGGGATCCCAACGCCGACTACTGGCGTATCATCAACGAGCAGCGATTGCCATCGCGCCGTCTCACGCCCGCGCAGGTCCAGGTCGTTTGGCTCAAGCAGGCGAACATCGCGCCGACGCAGGTCTTTCCCGTACATGCCACCATGCTGCAGGACGACATCGAAGCCATAGTGCGCCTCCTTCCCCGGAAATACCCGAACGTGCGCCTGCTGTACCTTTCGAGCAGAACGTATGGCGGGTACGCAACGACGCAGCTCAATCCCGAACCCTACGCCTACGAATCCGGGTTCAGCGTGAAATGGCTGGTGCAGAAACAGATAGACGGCGACACCGCGCTCGTGTATACCGGGACCGCTCCGCGCGCGCCGTGGCTGGCATGGGGGCCGTATCTGTGGGCCGACGGACCGAATCCGCGAAGCGACAACGGCCTGTTTTACGTGCGCGAAGATTTTATCCAAGACGGGACGCATCCTTCGGAAACAGGCCGGGCCAAGGTCGCCCGCCTGCTGCTCGACTTTTTCCGCACCGATTCCACAACGGTGCCCTGGTTCCTCAGACGGAACACCACCGCGGTGGAACAAAAAGGAGCAAGCAGTCCGATATTGTTGCAGATCATTTCGGACGCAGCGGGCGGCGGCCTGAGCGCGGTGATGGATCTGCCCCGGGCCGGATCCGTTCTGCTGGAACAATTCGATGTGCTGGGCATCCGTGAAGCGGTGCTTCTCGACAGCCACCTGCCCGCGGGAAGGCATACCGTTGCGATCAGTCCGAGGCCGGGCAGTGCCGCGCGGATGTTCTTCCTGCGCCTCTCGACGGCCGACGGCGTCAGCGTCACGCGGGGCATGAGGCAATAGCAGACGTCGAGGGTCCGCTTTGTTGTTCCACCAGGAGTGAATGCTGTGTACATTTCCATGAAGCCACGCAGCCCACTCCGGAGGTCCCATGAAAAACGTCCTATTCCTCGTCCTGGTCGCGCTTCTTTGTGTGTGGAAGATGAACGCGCAGGGCCCTGTGAAGCGTATCCTGCTCGAGGAGTTCTCGACAGCGCCCTGCGGTTTTTGTCCCGACGGCGATGTGATTGCGGAGAAGCTGGTGGCTGATCATCCGCAGGTCATCTGGGTCACCCATCATGCGGGTTTCGGAACCGATTCGATGACCGTGGCGGAGAGCAAGGCCATCGCATCGGCGTTTACAGATTTTGCGCCAGGCGCCTGCATCGACCGCGGCGACCATCCCATCCCCGTGTACACACGGCCGCCCTTCATCGCGGTGTCGCGCCAGAAGTGGGATTCGGTCTGCACCGCGCATCTCGGTGACGCTCCGGTAACCGCCATCACGCTGCAGAACACGTTGAACCGCTCCGCGCGCAGCATCTCGTGCACCGTCGTGATACAGTTTGTGAGCGCTCCTGCGCCGGGCGATCTGCGCCTGAATCTGTACATCGTGGAAGACAGCGTGAGCGGCGTCGGGAAGGGGTACGATCAGACGAATTATTTCAACGGGACGCCGGGTCATCCTTATTACAAGAAAGGCGATCCGATTGTCGGATATTCACACAAACGCGTGCTTCGGGCGGTTCCTTCGGGCGCGTGGGGGCTGACGGGTGTGTTTCCCTCCGCACCCGGCACAGGGACGTACACGTACACATTCCAGAACATTCCGCTCGCAGCCGCATGGAACATCGAGGCGCTTGACGTCGTTGCCTTCGTGTCGTATTACGACGCCGATGCAAAGAAGCGTGCCGTGATCAATTCCGCAAGCCGCAGAGCGACGGATGGTCCGTCCGCGATCAGCGAAGCCGGGATCACCGAACATCAGACACGGCTCGACGTGTATCCCACGCCCGTGCGGGTCGGTTCGATCGCGACCATCGCCCTCGATGGAAGCGGGCAGGGCGAGCTGCTGCTTTCGGATCTGTATGGTCGCGAGGTCGGACGGTGGCAGGTCGCCGCCGGGATGACGTCCATGCCGCTGCCGCCGCTTCCTTCGGGCGCATACATGTGCCGTTTCGTGTCCGGCAACCTCGTGCACGCGGAAAGCCGTCTGCTCGTCGTGCGTTGATCCGCGTTTTCCCGCGGAGATCATTCAGCCGCGTCAGGTAGAAACGGGGCGCTCCGGTCTTGATTTTGCCTTTTCGGGAAAGTACATTTCGGACATAGTCAGATCATTATAGCCGGGATGGACCTCCGCATGAGCGGCGGCCTTCCTCTTGATCGTGCGTCCCCGCCAGGGGCGCGCATGTCCCACACACCATACAGGAGGTACTCATGAAGCGTTCCATTCTCGTTGTGGCAGCAGTGATGTTTCTCAGCGGCTCGGCGGCCTTTGCCCAGCTCGATCCGAACTGCCTCGGCATCGGCGCTGAATTTTCGGACCGGGCCACCATGGCGAAATTTGTGTACACGGCGACCACGAATATCAGTCTGCAGTTCGGCATCGGCTATACGAGCACATCGCAGACAATCGACCCGGAGCCGGCAGTCAAGCCGGAGAGTGAGTCGTCGCTCGGCTTCCTCATCGGAGGCAAGTACTTCCTCGCGGACAAGGACGTTGATCCGTTCATCGGCCTTGCGTTTCGTTATTCGAAGCCGCACGAGCATCACACAATCACTGGAATCAGCCTGCTTGTCGGCGGCCAGGCGTCCATCGTGAAAAAGGTTGCCATCTTCGGCCAGGTGGGTCTCGACTACGACATGAATGCCGTCGAAACCACCGTTGGAACGCAGACCACGAAGACCACGACCAACACGCTCAGTCTCTTCACCGGTGCCGTGGGCGCGATATTCTATCTCTGATCCAACACAGTTTTCCTGCACAGCGCCCCGGATTCCGGGGCGCTGCTGCTTTGTATGGAATCGGTTCCGTTTTCTGTACAGATGTACAGTTGATATAGGGCAACGCATGTCCGATTTTAGCATCGTCAATTCTACGCATACAACATTTTTTGCGGCCGCTGTGTCAACGCAGGGAGAGGGGCAGCCCGCAGCCGGTCCGGCACGTCGCAGGGCATGACGTGCGGCGCTTACCGCGCTAAGCCGCAGGCGGTTCCGCGATTTTTTTTACATTGCGTTCTCCACCTCTCGCGAACGCCGATGGCGACAAAAAAAATACTCCGCCCGCCCGTTTCACCCGTACCGCACGATGCAGCCCTTACGCCCGCGCACCCAGCGAGTCAGAAAGCAGCGCTCGATGCGTCCTTCGCATTTCTCACGGCGTTGATGCTCTTCCAAAACACTGTCGAAGGCCGGCTTTGGGGGATCAATTTCGGTAGATACCTGGGATTCAACGTCTGGGACACCGCTGTTTTTGTCCTCATACTGTTATTGCGTGTTCCGGCTGTGTACGAGTATCTCGCAGGCGCTCTGGCGCGGCCTCGGGCCGCGGGCATGTGGAAACGTGCCCTCCCGCTTGTCGCTGTGGCCACAACCGCCTGTGTGATGTACCTCTCGACACACCTGCAGGTGGCCTACGCGTTTCTCGGTGACGGATCATACTATGCAGGCGAAGTGTACCGGCTGCTCGCCGCACCCGATTTCCATCCCGCCTTCTTGAAACCGAGCTCGTGGCTCACAGGCGAGTGCCTGCGCGTGCTCACACTCTGGCTGCACTCCGACAACGTGCGTCTCCCGTTTACTGTTTTCGGCGCCGCGGGGCTTGGTATCGTTGTCCTTTCGCTGTTCACAAACCTTCGCCACGAGAAACGCGATATTAGTATGCTGCTTTCGGTTGCGGCAATATTCGGCGCGGGCACACTGCTGTTCCTGACGTACGTCGAGTTGTACGCGCTCTCTTACGCGCTCACAATCGCATATTTCCTCGCGTCATGGAGGGCACTGCGGCTGAACGGGTCCGTCTTCGCACCCGGACTTCTGCTGCTGGCCGCAGCGGCGTTTGCGCTTCCGTCCCTCGTTTTTGTCCCGTCGTATCTGCTGCTCCTTCATTGGAGATTCCGCGGAGAGCACGGGCCCGTCCCTCTAGCCAGGGCGGCGTTACTGCTGTGTGTACTGATAGTCGCGGCCGTCATCGGTGGATATTTTCTACGCGCGGCGGGTTTGCTGCCGGATGTCCTGATCCCGCTCACAGCGGGGGATTCCTATGGACATGCGTACACACTCCTCTCACTGTCGCATCTGCTCGACATTCTCAACAGTATCGTCCTCATCGCGGGTGTGTTCAGCGCGGTGCTCATCGGGGTGACGATAACTGCGCGAAAGCGTGTACCCTGGCGCTCGCCGCTCGTGCTGTTTGCGCTCGTTGCCGCGGGGGGAGGGCTGTTTTTTATCGCATGCGGGGATGCGTTTCTCGGACTAGCCCGGGATTGGGATCTGATGACAGCCCCGGTGTTTTCTCTCATATTTCTGTGTGCGGTTGTCCTGACCCAGCTTCGGGAGCAGGGCGATGTAAATCTGTACCGCATCTTGCCGATATTGGCCGGTGCCGCCCTGTTCACACTCTATATGTGGATACGTGTCAATGTGGCCTTCGATGCATCACACGACGCAGACGCGCGACGCTTCGAGAAAATCGTGCGTATGGACGAGGGCATTGTGCGGGCTGTACATACGTACACGGGATACGACATCCTGCGCACATACGCGCATCAGTCGGGTAGGCAGGAACAGGAGATCGACGCACTCTTCGGGATGCTGGCCACGGGACATCTTTTAAAAAACACCGACGACAAACTTGCGAATGCCGTGATGCTCGTTCGTGATCCGGCGCTGCGCCGCCAGTCGTACACACGGTTCCTTGACCAGATCGAGGAACGCATAGGGCACACAACGCTGCAACCCGCGGAAGATGAAAGTTCACCGAGGGAACTCGTCGCGCGTGTACTGCTCTCCGCTTCCCAGACAGGCGACGCAGCACTCGCACAGAACTCAGTGGCGCATTTTTCCACCGTGTTCCCAAACTGGAGGGAAGCCGCTCTGGTCTCGGCATTGTTGGAATCCGGACTCACGCCCGCGCAGCGCGCCGAGCGGTCCGCCACCGCGGTGGATCCGACACGCTGCGGCGACGCTGCTCTGTCACTTGCAGCCGCGCGTGTGCAGGCGGCCGGAGGCGCCGTCGATCGCGCGCTGCCGCTGTACGAACGTTCATTGGCCCTCGCGCCCGGGGTGTATCCCCCCGCGTACATCGAGGCCGCGAAACTCGCGTTCGAGGTTCGTAACGACCGCGTGGCGTCGCAGCGTTATCTGCGCGACTGCATCACCCATGCACCTGCATCACCCGAGGCGCTCGACGCGCGGCGCATACTCGGCATGATGGAGCAAAGCGCGGAGTAATACACGCGCGGTACCTCAGGATTGTGATGGACGCCAATACCGCGGGTCAGCGGCGAGACGTACTGCGCGCCGTGTTATTTCGTTTCTCCGCGCATCTTCGCCATGATGCTGTGCCTGCGCCCGTAGGTGAAGTAGATCACAAAGCCGATCAGCAGCCAGATAAACAGCCGCCACCAATTGTCCACCGGAAGCGAAAACATGAGCATGGAGCACGAGAGAATGCCCATGATCGGGACAAACGGCACCCATGGCACGCGGAACGGGCGCTCGGCCTCGGGATGCGTGCGGCGCATGATCAGGACCGCGCCGCAGACGATGACAAACGCGAAGAGTGTGCCTATGTTGGTCAGGTGCAACAGGGCGTCGATGGGGAGGAAGCCGGCCAGCACGGTGACGAATATTCCGATGAGGATGGTGGATTTCCACGGCGTCCTGAATTTCGGATGAACGACTCCGAAAATGGATCGGGGCACCAGGCCGTCACGCGCCATGGCCAGAAATACGCGGGGTCCCGAGAGCATCATGACGAGCAGCACGGATGTGATTCCGGCGACACCGGCCACGGCGATGATGCCTTCGGCCCAGCCGAGGCCCTTGGTTTTGAACGCGAGCGAAACGGGGGCGTTGACGTCGAGCTGATCAAAACGAACCATGCCCGTGAGCACGGCCACAACGGCGATGTAGAGAACCGTGCAGATCAATAGTGACGCGATGATGCCGACGGGAACATCCCGCTGCGGATTTTTCGCCTCCTCGGTGTGTGTGGAAACGGAATCGAAACCGATGTAGGCAAAGAAAATGATGGCGGCTCCGGCAAGCATACCCACGGGCGCGCCGGTGGGATTCGTGTCGCCTGCGACATGTAATCCGAAGAAGCTGATGCCGGTCCACCCGAAAGGCGCGAAGGGTTCCCAGTTTGTCGATTCAATAAAGAACGCGCCGACACCGATGACGAACAACACCGCAGCCAACTTGATGCCGACCATTGTAGCATTAAATGACGCCGATTCCTGTATTCCTTTGACGAGGATCAGTGTCACGATCGCAACTATAATCACGGCGGGCAGGTTGATCATCGAACCGGTGGAAAGAAAGGTTCCGCTTACAGCATCGTAGCGCCAGGGTGATTCGCGCAGCAGCTCGGGGAGAACGATCCCGGCCTTGGCCAGGACATTCTGGAAGTAGCCTGACCATCCCGTGGCGACAGTGGCGCTGCCCACCGCATACTCGAGCACAAGGTCCCATCCGATAATCCACGCAAACAACTCTCCGAGCGTCGCATACGCATACGTATATGCCGAGCCGGCCACAGGAACCATGGATGCAAATTCGGCGTAACACAAGGCCGCAAAAATGCAGGTGATGCCCGCGACCACATACGAGAGCATCAGTGAGGGTCCTGCCACATTGTGCGCGGCGGCGCCGGTGGCGACAAAAATTCCGGCACCGATCACGGCGCCAACACCCAGGGCGGTGAGCTGCACCGGACCCAGGATTCTACGGAGGCGGTTTTCACTGTGCATTTCCTCCAAGAGCACATGGAGAGGCTTGCGGGCGAACAGCGATTTCAGCATTTGGTATCTCGATTTTGCGCTGGAAGATTTCTGCGAAAGTATCGCGAAGCTGTGGGACTAACAAACCCGACCATGGAATGCGTAGTGCCCGAACGCGAATGAATGCGGAAATAATGATATGTTTGGAACAGTTACGACGGTGGCTGCTGCATGCCTTTCGCCGAATATATCCACCACATTCCTTCCTATGGACATCTTCCTTTCCGCCCTGCTCATCTTCGGTCTTCGTATCTGCGACGTCTCGATGGGCACCATACGCACCATGTTCACCGTCCAGGGTAAAAAATGGCCGGCATCACTCATCGGATTTTTTGAAGTCATGATCTGGGCCGTGGCGATACGGCAGGTGTTTTCGCAGCTCGATAATCTGTGGAATCTGCTCGGCTACGGGGCGGGCTTTGCGACAGGCACCTTTCTCGGCATCTTCATTGAAGAGAAGCTGGCGCTGGGGTTCGTGCAGGTGCACGTGATTTCGCGCACCGCAACCGACACAATCGCCAATACACTGCGGTTGAATAAGTTCGGTGTCACGATCGTCCCGGGCGAGGGGGGCAGCGGGGGAATGCCCATCATCATGTCGCTGATACGGCGCGGCCGGGTGCGCGAGTTCCGTTCCATCGTCGACGCGATCGACCCGCAGGCGATGATGTCGGCGCATCACGCGAATCTCTACCGCGGATTCATCCACGGATCCAGGAAATGACAAGACCCCGCGGCCGTTTGACTTTGAATCGCCGCGTTTCTATATTTGATGTCCTGAACGAATTTGCGCGGAAATTACAGCGCAATTAGTGTTTTCCATGTTGACGGAGGTCCGACAGGCCGTGAAGAAAAACCGGTTTCGCATCATTTTGATCGTGGCGTTTCTCGCCTTGACGGGATATTTCCTGTATCCCACCTGGACGGACTCCCAACATCAGGACACCTTGCTCGGTCTGCGTGGCGAGGACAGCACGAAGTATCTCGACGATAACGAAGAGAGCATTCGCAACGCGCGCGAGAAACGCATTAAACTCGGCCTCGATCTTCAGGGCGGCATGTACGTGACGCTCGAGGTGAACATCGCGCAGATGCTCGACAAAATCGCGCGGAACAAGGACGAGAACCTGCGCCAGATTCTGGAAGAGACAACGAAGGAAGCGGCCGAGAGCGAGGAATCGATACTCGACATCTTCAAACGCAAGTTTGCCGAGCGCAATCAGCGCCTGAGCCGCTACTACGGGGAACTTCGAAGCTCGAACGACGAGATCATCGCCATGCTGCAGGACGAGTCCGACAAGGCCGTCGACCGCGCCATGGAGATCATCCGGAACCGAATCGACAAGTACGGCGTATCCGAAGTGTCGATCACGCGTTCGGGCAGCCGCCGTATCATCCTCGAACTTCCCGGCGTGAGCAATGAACGCGAAGTGCGTCAGCTCATTCAGGAGACGGCCCAGCTCGAATTCAAGCTGCTTGCGGAGCCGAAGCTGATTCAGTCCACCATGGACAACATCAACAAGCTTCTCTCCGGCTCGGACATCAATACATTGCTCGACACGGCCAGCACCGCAAAGGCCGACAGCGTCAAGGGCGACACCACAAAGACGATTGCCGCCGCCGACAGCGCCAAGCGCAAGGATTCCGCAGCCGCGCCGAAGGACACCGCGCTTGCACGCGCGCAGAAGGAAATGCCGTTCACAATCCTCTTCTCCTCGCGTCAATTCGAGAACGGCGCCGTGCAGCTACTCGCCCCCGCGCAGAACCGCGACCGTATCAACCGCATCCTTTCGCGACCGGATGTGCGTCGTCTTATCCCGTCGGATCTGCAGTTCGCCTGGAGCGCCAAATCGCAGAAGCTGCAGACACAGGACGGCAACACCACCGACTTCTACGAGTTTTACGCCCTCAAGGCCGAGCCGGAACTGACCGGTGAAGTCATCACCGACGCGCGCGCGCAGATGAGCCAGGAAGGTTTTGGCGGCGCGATCGTGACCATGGAAATGAACACGGAAGGCGCGCGCGAATGGGCGCGTGTCACCGGTGAAAACGTCGGCAAACAAATTGCCATCGCGCTCGACGACGCCGTTTTCTCGGCGCCGAACGTCCGCCAGAAAATCATCGGCGGCAATTCGATGATCGAGGGTATGGACAATATGGATGAAGCCCGCCTGCTCGAGATCGTGCTCAAGGCCGGTGCGCTTCCCGCCCCCGTCGATATTATCGAAGAGCGCACCGTCGGTCCGTCGCTCGGCGAGGACTCGATCAACGCCGGTATCAACTCCTTCCTCATCGGCGTCGGCTTGGTCATGTTCTTCATGCTCATCTACTACCAGTACGCCGGTTTCACCGCCGATGTCGCGGTGCTCTTCAACATGGTGTTTATCCTCGGCGTGCTTGCGGCATTCAACGCGACACTGACTCTTCCAGGCATTGCAGGTATGCTGCTCACTGTCGGTATGGCTGTGGACGCGAACGTGCTCATCAACGAGCGTATCCGCGAAGAAGCGGGCACGGGCAAGACGCTGCGCGCCGCTCTCGACGCGGGATATTCACGCGCCATGCCCGCCATCATCGACTCGAACCTAACCACGCTCATCACGTGTATCATCCTGTACCAGTTGGGCAGCGGTCCCGTTCAGGGTTTTGCGCTGACGCTGATGATCGGTATCCTCTGTTCGATGTACACTGCCATCGTTGTGACCCGCGTCTTCATGGAAGTCACGATGGACACGAATCCGAAGCTTGTCACCTTCGGTTGATTTCTTTCCGCACCCACAGACCAACCGCCTCAGGAGATACACGGTCCAATGCGCATCCTGCATGATTTAAACGTCAACTTCATGGGCAAACGAAAGCTGATGTACATGCTTTCGGGCGTCATTATTCTCGCGGGATTCATCTCGATTCTCGTGCGCGGTCTCGCCTTCGGTCTTGATTTCACGGGCGGAACGGAACTTGTCTTCCGCTTCCCGCGCGCGGTGGAAATCGGCGAATTGCGCAGCATGCTCGCGGGCGCCAACGTCGGCACCTTCGAAATCAAATCGTTCGGCAAGGACACGGATTACATCATCCGCACGCAGCAGCTCGGCGTCGGCGGAAAGATTTCGAACGAAGTGAAGGATCTGATGAACAAAAACTTCGACAACAAGATGGTGCTCCTGCAGGAGAACCGTGTCGAGGCAAAGATCGGATCGGAGATGCGGCAGGACGCGGTCATCGCGATTTTTGCGGCTCTTGTGGGCATCCTGCTCTACATCGCCTTCCGCTTCAAGTTCGTGTTTGGAATCGGTGCGGTTGTCGCCCTCTTCCACGACGTGCTTCTGACTCTCGGCGTTGTGTCGCTCAGCACGGGTCTGATTCCCGGACTCAACCTCGAGTTCGATCAGGCCATGGTCGCCGCGTTCCTGACACTCATCGGCTATTCGATCAACGATACCGTGATCGTGTTCGACCGCGTGCGTGAGAACATGAAGCTTTTCAAGACGGCCGACTTCGAAGAGACGATGAACAAGAGCGTCAACAAGACCATGAGCCGCACCATTTTGACCGGCGGCACGACCATTCTGACGATGATTGCGTTGCTGCTTTTTGGCGGCGAGCCGACGCGTGGCTTTGCCTATGCCATGACTATCGGCGTCATCACCGGCACGTATTCCAGCGTGTTTGTCGCCAGCGCCATGACGCTCGACTGGGTCACTTACAGGAAATCCAAAATCACGTTCTAATCCCGGACGGGAGCCATGGAATTCGCATTGACGCAGAACCAGGGCGTCGCTGTGTTTGCGCTCGACGGCGCCGTGCTCGGCGGCCCTGAAGCGACAGCCCTCAAGGCCGAATTGCAGCGCCTTATCGACGGCGGCGGAAAAAAGGCGGTTGTGGATCTCTCGCGTGTAAAGCTCATGAACAGCTCGGGTCTTGGCCTGCTGATCGGCAGTTACACATCGCTGCGCAGCGCGGGCGGTGAGTTGTGCCTCGCGGGACCCAACGAGAACATCCGCTCGCTGTTGACCATCGCCAAATTGAACAACGTTTTTCGCATTTTCCCGAGCGTTGACGAGGCGCTGGCCGCGTTCGCCTGACGCGGGCAGCAGTGTCGCAACAGCTCCCATGCTGGGAGCGGGAAGGTGCTGAAGGAGGCACACGGAATGTCTGTCCGAGTGATTGTGGGCGCCCAGTGGGGCGATGAGGGAAAGGGCAAAATCGTCGATCTGCTCAGCGACAAGGTCGATATCGTGGCCCGGTATCAGGGCGGCGCGAATGCCGGCCATACTGTGGAAATCGGCGATAAGAAATACGTGTTGCACCTCATCCCGTCGGGCATTTTCCACGAAGGTGTAACCTGCGTGATCGGCAACGGCGTCGTGATCGATCCCGTCGCATTGATGGAAGAGATTCATCTGCTCGAGTCGCACGGCATACGGCTCGGTGGGCGATTGAAGATCAGCCACAACGCGCATCTCATCATGCCGTATCACAAACTGCTCGATTCACTCTCGGAGCAGGGCGCACAGCCGATCGGCACCACGGGCAGGGGGATTGGTCCGGCGTATATCGACAAGTCCGCGCGCAGCGGCATCCGTATCGTCGATCTGCTCGATCATCGCGAGCTTGAGGAATCGATACGGCGCAATCTCGAGGCGAAGAATCAGATCATCCGCAAGGTGTACGAGCGCGAAGAGATGGATGTCGACGAGATGATCCGTCAGTACCAGGCCTTCGACACACAGATCGACGAGTACGTGACCGACACGGCTCTGTACCTGAACACGGCGATCGC
Source organism: Ignavibacteriota bacterium (assembly GCA_016218045.1). NCBI lineage: Bacteria > Pseudomonadati > Ignavibacteriota > Ignavibacteriota bacterium. The sequence goes on along the minus strand of JACRFB010000010.1, from coordinate 33,165 downwards.
GGACGGCAAGTCCATACTCTGCGAAGGCGCACAGGGCGCCTTGCTGGATGTGGATCACGGCACCTATCCGTTTGTCACATCGTCCAGTCCCATCAGCGGCGGCGCCACGACAGGCCTGGGCATTCCACCGACGGCGATCACCGAAGTGATGGGCGTGATGAAGGCGTACACGACGCGTGTCGGTCTCGGTCCTTTCCCGACCGAGCTGCACGACACCATCGGCGAGGCGTTGCGCACGCGGGGACACGAGTTCGGATCAACGACCGGGCGGCCTCGCCGCTGCGGATGGTTCGACGCGGTCGCCATGCGCTACTCCATCATGCTCAACGGCATCAGCTCGGTGTACATGACCAAGCTCGACGTGCTGGGCGGACTCGACGAGATACGCGTGTGCGTGTCGTACGAGGCCCGCGGTAAAAAGCTCAAGTCCTTCCCGACAGACGTGCGCACGCTGCAGGCGGTGACCCCTGTGTACGAATCCTTCCCCGGTTGGAAAGAGGACATATCCGGGGCGACGGATGTGACGGAACTCCCTGTGAATGCACGCGATTACATCAATGCGGTGCAGTCGGCCATCGGTGCGCGGATCGTCTGCGCGTCGGTGGGACCGAACCGCGTACAGAACGTGCTGTTCGGCTAGCGCCCATGGTCATGCTGCAACACCACGCGGAACGGATGGTGCTTCTCGCGGAAGGCCGTCTGAGTTCGATCGGCGCGCGTATGGTGATCGCATCGCTGCTGTATATCCCCGAACGGGTGGTGGCCGTGATCGACAGCACAAAGGAGCGCGGCACGGCGAACGAGGCCGTGGGTTTTGGAGGTGACACGCCCATTGTGCATTCCATCGAGGAAGCGCTCGCCTATAATCCCGATTCGCTTCTCATCGGCATCACGCCGCTCGGCGGTCAGCTCCCGGAATCATGGAGGCGCATCACGCGCGAGGCCGCCGCGGCCGGACTGCACATCATCAGCGGCATGAAGGCGACATTGTCGCAGGATCCCGAACTCGCCGGCATCGCACGCATGAACAACGCGTTGATGTTCGACATGCTGTCGGTATCCAACAGTCATCAGATCCGCGCGCAGGGGAGCTGGCGCAGGCGCACGGCAAAAACCATCCTCACGGTGGGCACCGATTCCAACACGGGCAAGATGACAACTGCGCTGCTCATGCACCGCGAGATGCAGAAGCGCGGGATCAACAGCACGTTGATTGGCACGGGTCCGACAGGCATCCTCATCAGCGGCCGCGGCATTGCGGTTGAAGCAGTAACAAGCGATTTTCTCGAGGGCGCGCTCGAGTTCGAAGTGGACCGCGCGATAGACGAAGGGTACGAATACATACTCGTCGAGGGACAGAGTGCCATCACAAATTGCGGCAGTTCGGCGATTGCCATGGGCCTGCTGCACGGCGTCATGCCCGACGCCATGATCCTCTGCCATCAGCCCTCCCGCGAGGTGGACGGGTACGGACTACCGCTTCCATCCCTCTCCTCGTCCATCTCCCTGCACGAATCTCTCATCGGCGTATTCAAGCCGGCGCGTGTGGCCGCCGTCGGCCTCAACTCCATCGATCTGCACCGCGAGGAATTGCGCCTCGTCAACGAGCGCATCAAGGCCGAGACAGGTCTGCCGTCGGCCGATCCGCTGCGGGAAACTCCGGGCATTCTCGTCGACGCCGTGCTTGAGTATTTCTCGAAGTACACACGCATCGCCCTGCCCGATTCAGCGAGCGAAATCCGGGACCGGCTGTACTGAGAAGCCATCCGCTATAGCGGATAACCATATCGTTTTATTTTCGCGTCGGCTTCCTCAGCGCGTCCTGAAGCCGCGTGGGTGAAAGTGGGGGAATGGCGCTTTCGGAGCCCGATCCCGCGCCGCGGAATAACTGCACCCGCAATCGCGGCAAAAGTATAACTCCGGGCCCGGATCCGATCCGATCCGTTGGCGGAATACTGCCCTTTTTTCAATAAAAAGGGGCATCTGAAAAATATTTCCGAAAAAAAAACTTGATGCTTGACTCTGTGCTCCGAATGTATATTTTTGGAGGAAAGTGGGCCATAGTGGCGCAAAGTGGTTGGATTTGGAGAATAGTAGAGCAATCTCCCAGATGGTGAAATTTCGCGGCACATATGAAAGCACTCTCGACGAGAAGGGGCGCTTCGTTTTTCCGAAGAAACTTCGGCAGAACCTCGCCGCGACCGCCGATCGCTTCATCATCATCCCGGGCCATGAGAAATGCCTCTACCTCCATCCCCTCGACAATTGGGAGAAGAAGGAACAGGAATACGAAGCGCTCAACGAACACAACGCCGAGCATCGTTTGCTGATCCGCATTCTCCAGGAAGGGCTCGAGGAAGTGTCGCTCGACAGCCAGTACCGGATCATGATTCCGTCGAAACACATCGAGTACGCGCAGTTGTCGCTGCGAAGCACGATACGCGTCTCGGGTGCCTTCGACAAGATCGAGATCTGGGATCCGGCGGTGTATGAGGAGTACAAGTCGAAGCCGGAGAACGCGCGGAGTTTTGGTGACATCTCGGCGGCCATTCTCGGAGGCACCACGCTTTGACACATGACCCGACAGACTATCACATACCGGTCCTGCTCGAATCTGCGGTGGAGTTATTGGTCACCGATGCGGCAGGAACGTATGTGGACGGGACGCTCGGCGGTGGAGGGCACAGCGAGCGTATCCTTGAACGTCTCGATGCGGGGGGCCGGCTTGTCGGCCTCGATCAGGATGCGGACGCAATAGTCCACGCCTCGCGACGTCTTGCGCACGACTCACGCTTTTTGTTTGTGCGCAGCAACACTGTGCATCTCCAGTCTGTCCTCGAAAACCTCAATCTCACAGCAGTGAATGGCATTCTTCTGGACCTCGGCATGTCCTCGCGGCAGATCGACGCCCCGGAGCGCGGCTTCAGTTTCCAGCATGACGGGCCTCTCGACATGCGGATGGACCGTTCCGAGGGCATCCCTGGCGCCGCCGACCTTCTCGCACATGCCGACAAGGACGAGCTGCAGCGCATCTTCTTCACCTACGGGGAAGAGCGCCGCAGCAGAAGGATCGCGGATGCCATCATACGTGCCCGCACAAAGGCGCCGATACTCACGACCAACGATCTCGCGGCCGTTGTGCGTGCGGCCGCCCCGGGTCCGCACACATCCAAGACGCTGGCGCGGATTTTCCAGGCGCTGCGCATCGCCGTCAACGACGAGCTGCGCGTGCTCGAAACTATTCTCGACGCGTCGCTCAACGCGCTGGGAGATGCCGGGCGCCTCGTGGTCATCTCCTATCACTCCCTCGAAGACCGCATGGTCAAGCTCTTCCTCCGCAGGCAGAGCGTCGACTGCGTCTGTCCGCCGCGCACTCCCATCTGCGTGTGCGGAACCATTCCACGCATGAAAGTGCTCACGCATTCACCGAAAGTACCGGACGACGATGAGATACGCAGAAATCCAAGATCGCGCAGTGCCCGTCTTCGAGCGGGACAGAAAATCCACGCGTAGCAGCGCGGCCTCATTCACCGCCGGGCGGCCGGTGGACGACTTTGTCCACACGCCGAGACAGGCGGCGCGGCACCGTGAACTGACCACGCTGAACATCGTGCTGCTCCTTGCCATTTCAGCGATCGTGGTCACCGCCTACATCGCAAACACGGTGATGGTCGACAACCTCATGCGCTCGATCACAACGGCCGATCGTGAGATGGGACTGCTCCTGCAGCAGCGCGAATCGCTCCGCGCCGAGATCAATTATCTGTCCAGCTCCACGCGTGTGCAGAAGATCGCCGTCAACGAATTGCAGCTCGTACACTCGCAGCAGCAGCCGTATTCGCTGATCGTGTTCGGTCTTCCGAAGGTGGAGGAGGAAAAGTAAACACATGCCCGTCGAGTCGTTCGAAACCGGTCCGGGACGCAACGAAGTCGTTCGCGTGCTCCAGCGCCAGCAGAGCGTTCGGAGGATGTACGGGCTGTTTATCGTCCTCATGGCGGGCTTCGCGGCGGTTGTGGTGAAGCTTGCGCTGATTCAGATCCGCGACAGCGACAAACTGCGCGAGATAGCACTGGAACAGTACCAGAGCCGCGAGAGCATCACACCGATACGCGGACTCATTCTCGACAGGAACCTGTCGATACTGGCCTCGAACCTGATTGAATACACCCTCGCCGCCGATCCGAGCGTGATCGACAGGCCCGACACGGTGGCGGCATTCCTCGCGCGGATAGTGCCCGATGCGCGCGCGTCGGTCTATCTCCGGAAACTGTCCGACACGACGCGCAGATACGTCGTGCTCGAGAAGCGGCTCGGTCCCGAGGTGTTCGCGCGTTTCGGATCATGGAAGTGTTACGGCGTGCGCATGCGCCCGGCCCCGCGGAGGCATTACAATTTCGACGGTCTTGCCGGGGCGCTGATCGGGCACACCAACAGCGAGAACCTCGGACAGTCCGGCATCGAGTTGGGCATGAACGAAGAGCTGGCGGGCAAGCCCGGATTCATCGTCTATCAGCGCGATGCAAACGGGCGCCGTCGGCCCGAGGTCGACTATCCACACAAGGATCCGGTGAATGGGCGCAGCGTCGTGTTGACGCTGGACCAGTCGTACCAGGCCATCGCGGAAGAGGAACTTCAGCGCGGTATCGACACCTCGGATGCCAGCTCCGGTCGCTGCATCATTCTGCAGCCGCGCACGGGCGAGATCCTCGCGCTCGCCAACTGGCCGAGCGTGAATCCCAACCGGCTCGGTGAGTATTCGGCCGAGGAAATCGCGGCATCGAAGAATCGCATCATCACCGATGTGTACGAGCCCGGTTCCACGTTCAAACTTGTCGCGATGAGCGCGGCGTTGAACGAGGGGATCTTCGCGCCCAACGATGTATTAGGCGCGGAACACGGGGAGTGGCATTACAGCGCCAGCCAGAAGCCGATCCGCGACGATCATCCCGCCGACCGCCTGTCGCTGCGAAGCGCTTTCATCAAGTCGTCGAACATCATTTCGGCCAAACTCGCGGAGAAGCTCGGTGCGGAACGGTTTTACAAGTACGCGCGCAATTATGGTTTCGGTATCCGCACCGGAATCGAGGCGCCGGGTGAAGTGCGCGGCGAACTGCGCAAGCCGACGGAATGGGACGGCATCACGCTGAAGTACCTCGCCTTCGGGTACGGTCTCTCGGTCACGGCCCTGCAGATCGCCTGCGCTTACGCCGCCATCGCGAACGACGGCGTCCTGATGCGGCCGTTCCTGCGGCGCTGGTTGCTGGATGAAAACCGGAACATCGTGGACGAAACCGTGCCGATGGCGATACGGCGGGTGGTTTCGAGCGAGACAGCCGCAACGATGCGCGGATTCATGCAGGGCGTTGTCGACAGCGGCACGGCGCGGCTCGCGCGTATCGAAGGCATGTCGATCGGCGGGAAGACGGGCACCTCACAACGTATCGTGGGATCCACCTATTCGAGCAGTTCACACGTGGCTTCGTTTGTCGGATTTTTCCCAGTAGAAGATCCGAAAATCCTGATTCTTGTGATTCTGGACGAACCGCGGAACGGGTATTACGGCGGCCTGGTTGCCGCGCCAATTTTTCGTGAGATAGCCCTCCGGATCATCAATAGCACACCCGAGTTCGCGAAGCGTCCCGAGCCGCTGCTGCTGGCCGAAGAGGGCGCACCGCGTCCCGTGCCGGATCTCGCGGGCATGCATCCGTCCGTCGCCGGCGCACTGCTCCGTTCACACGGATTCAAGATGGAATCGTCGGGCAGCGGAACGACCATCGTGTCGCAGAACCCGTCCGCTCGTGCATCCGTGGTACCCGGATCGGTGGTACGTGTCACGCTCGGTGAGCGGGGCGCAAACGACGCCATGGTGACCATACCGGATTTCACCGGTCTGAGCATCAGGCAGGCCAGCGCGCGCGCGCGTGCTGCGGGTCTTGTGCCGAGTCCCATGGGCAGCGGTGTGATAGTGGACCAGATCCCGCGGGCCGGCACCGTTGTGCCGCGCGGGCTGCGTGTCACCCTGTCGGCCGGCCTCCGTCATTTTCTCACCGCCAACCCGTACTGACACGATGAACTTCAGCCAGCTCTCGATCGATCGCACACGCCGCGCAACAGCGGTGCGGCTTTCGTCGCTGCTGCATGGGGTGCCTGTGTCGCAGATGTATGGTCCGTTCGACGCCGAGGTCGCGGGCATCACCACCGATTCGCGGCGCGTGTCGGACCGCTGGATGTTTGTCGCGACCGAGGGTGAACACGTCGACGGACATCAATTTGTGCAGCGCGCGATCGAGCAGGGCGCGAGTGTCATCGTCGTGCAGGAACAGCAGTACAGCGACGGACTGCACGAACTGCTCAGCGCCTCGTATGTGCAGCACAATACCACGACCGTGCTCGTGGTACGTGACACGCGCGAGGCCGTGGGCCTGCTCGCCGACAGGTATTACGGCTCGCCCGCGGCAAAGCTCCGGCTTGTCGGCATCACGGGCACGAATGGAAAAACGACGAGCAGTTATCTCATGAAGTCGGTCCTCGAGCGGAGCGGGGAAAAGACGGGTCTGATCGGGACGATCGCCTCTGTGATCGGAAAGGATGTCGTGCCCGCGTCCTTTACGACCCCGCCCGCCGAGGAATTACACCGACTGCTTGCGCACATGGTTGCCGCCGGCTGCACATCGGCGGTGATGGAAGTGTCGTCGCACGCACTCGCTCTGCGGCGCGTCGAGGGCATGGTCTTCGACACCACGCTGTTCACGAACTTCACGCAGGATCATCTCGATTTTCACGGCTCGATGGAAGCGTATCGCGATGCGAAGGCGCTGCTCTTCCGCCGTCATACGCGGCTCGGCGCCGCCTTCAACATCGACGATCCCGCGTGGCGTGCCATGGCCTCCGGATTCCGCCGCCGCCGCGCAAGTTTCGGCCAGGCCGCACGCGCGACACATCGTATCATGGACTTGCAGGCCGGCAGCGCGGGGACGCGCTTCACCCTGCGGCATGAGGGCGGCGAGACGCGCATCACATCGGCGCTCGCGGGAGGATTCAACGCGTGGAACCTCGCGGGAGTCTATGCCGCTGCTTCGATTCTGGGTATCGAGGATCGTGTCATTGTGCGCGGCCTGCGCGCAGTTAGCGCTGTGCCCGGACGCTTCGAGCGCATCGTGTCGGCCGACGGCGTCACCGCGGTGGTGGACTATTCGCATACTCCGGACGCCCTCGAAAAGGCGGCGCTCGCGGCGCGCGCGCTGCTCGGGCCGGATGGACGACTGATCGTGGTATTCGGCTGCGGTGGAGATCGCGACCAGGCCAAACGTCCGCTCATGGGTGCAGTGGCCTCGCGTGTGGCGGACCTCACCATTGTGACATCAGACAATCCGCGAAGCGAAGATCCCGAAGCCATTATCAACGACATACTCGAAGGTGTGAGACCCGACGCCGCCGTCGAGCGCAGGCCGCGGCGCCGCGCTGCCATCGAGCGTGCCCTGCGACTCGCCCGCCCGGGTGATATCGTCCTGATCGCGGGAAAGGGGCACGAGACATATCAGCTTGTTGGCAGGAAGCGGCTGGACTTCGACGACCGCGCCGTAGCGCGTGGGTACTTCGAAGCCAGGCGCGGGGGGGTGGCCGCATGACGGGCATGTGTGTCGCCGATCTTCGCGCATTGCCGCACGAGGCCGCCCGCGGGCTCGACTCCATTCTCGACCGCCCCGTCGTGCGCATCTGCACCGACTCCAGAGATCTGCAGCCGGGCGATGTCTTCCTCGCACTGCGCGGGGCATCCTTCGACGGGCATGACTTTGCCGCTGCAGCGATGGCCGCGGGAGCCGTGCTCTGCATTGTAGACCGGCGCGGACTGCGCCGGGTGGCCGACAGATCGTTGCTCGAGCCCTGTCTTGTTGTGCGCGACACGCTCGAAACCTACGGCGACATCGCGCGCACGTACCGGCGCCGCTTCCGCATCCCTGTTTTTGCGGTGACGGGCAGCAACGGTAAAACCGGTACAAAGGAATTGATCGCGGCGGTACTTGGTACAAAAATCAACACACTGCAGAACAGCGGAAATTTCAACAATCAGATCGGGTTGCCCAACACGTTGCTGCGACTCGAGCCCGCGCATCGGGCGGCCATCGTTGAAATGGGCACGAATCAACCGGGCGATATCCCGTACCTGTGCAGCATTGCCGAACCGACACACGCACTCATCACAAACATCGGCCGTGCGCATATCGAGCGGCTGCTATCGCGCGAAGGTATCGCGGCCGAAAAGGCCGCCGTCTTTGCTGCGCTCGGCAGCGAGGGTGTTGCGTTCGTCAATGCCGACGAGCCGTTGCTCCGGCCCTACGTGCCGAAAGGGCGCCGGATCATCCGGTATGGATTTTCCGCGCGCGCCGCGGTCCGCGTACTCCGCGCGGAACTCGATGAGCAGGCGCGCGCCACCGTTGTCATCGCGGCGCCTGAGTGGATTGCGAGGCCCGTCACCGTGCGCCTGAAACTCCGCGGCCGCCATGCCGCCTATGCCGCGGCCGCCGCTGTTGCGGCAGGCCTGGTGTTCGGCTGCGGGATCAAGGCCATCGTCCGCGTCCTCGAGCAGTATGAGGGCGGATCGGGTCGGCTTGCGGTACGCGACGCGGCGGGCGTCACCGTGCTCGACGACGCGTACAATGCCAATCCCGATTCCGTGATCGCCGGTCTGCACACGCTTGCCGCGATGCGCAGTTCAGGACGCCGCATCGCCGTCCTGGGCGACATGCTGGAACTCGGACCGACCGCGCGACATGAACACGCGGCCGTGGGTGACGTGCTCGCAACGCTCGACATACCCTTCGTGCTGACGTGCGGACGCCTCTCCCGCGCCATCCGCGATGCCGTGCGGTCAGGCGGCGCGTCTTTTACCGAGCATTTTCAAGATCGCGACGCCCTGCTCCGCGCACTTGTGGCGCTTGCCGACGAGGGTGATGTCGTGCTCGTGAAGGGCTCGCACGGGATGCGCATGAACGAAGTGGTCGACGGATTCATCGCCGCGCGGACGGCTCAGGAGAAGGAGTGCTGATCGGATGCTGACGTACCTGCTCGAGTGGATCAACGCGACGTACAGTCCGCCGGGATTCGACGTGTTCCAGTTCATCACGTTCCGCGCGGGCGCGGCGGCATTGACGTCGCTGCTCATCGCGTGGTTCGTCGGACCGCGCATCATCACCGTGCTCAAGAAGCGGCAGATCGGCGAGGCGGCAAAAGTCGAAGCACCCACCACACATTTGGTGAAGGCGGGAACACCGACGATGGGCGGACTCATTGTGCTTGCATCGGCGCTCATCCCGGTCGCCCTGTGGGGCCAGCTCCACAACACGTACATCTGGCTCATCCTCGCCGCGACCACGCTGCTCGGCGTCGTCGGATTTATCGACGACTATCTGAAGGTCGTGAAAAAATATCCCAAGGGTTTAATCGGCGAATACAAGATCGTCGGCCAGGTGGCCGTAGGCGTGCTTGTGGGAGCCGTGCTGTATTTCATGCCCGAGTTCGAAGCGCACCGCACTGCGACGATGGTGCCGTTCTGGAAGGGTGGCCCGATCGAATACGGGCTGCTCTACGTGCCCGCGATTATCTTCATCATCACCGCGACCTCGAATGCGGTGAATCTCACCGACGGGCTGGACGGACTCGCGATAGGGACAATCTCCATCGCCTTCCTCGCCATCGCGGTGATCTGTTACGTCAGCGGCAACGCGCGCCTCGCACAGTATCTCGACATCTTCTATCTGCCGGGCAGCGGGGAACTGACCGTTTTCAGCGCGGCGATGGTTGGTGCGGGACTCGGCTTCCTGTGGTACAACACCTACCCCGCGCAGGTGTTTATGGGCGACACGGGCTCGCTTGCGCTGGGCGGAGCGCTGGGTGCCGTGATGGTCATGATCAAGGAAGAACTGCTGCTTCCGATACTCGGCGGAATTTTTTTCGCGGAAACCGTGTCGGTGCTCGTTCAGAAGGCCTGGTTCAAATACACAAAACGGAAGTACGGACAAGGTCGAAGAGTATTCCGGATGGCGCCGATGCATCATCACTTCGAACTGCTCGGTTGGTCGGAACCGAAGATCGTGATGCGTTTTTATATCGTGGCCGTGATTCTCGCAATTCTCAGTCTTATCACCTTCAAGGTCCGCTGATGACGTCCGGTCCTTCCGATATGAATCTCTCCCGCGTCAGTGTGATTGGTGCGGCGCGCAGCGGACTCGCCGCCGCGCGTTTGCTGCGATATCACGGCAAAGACGTGCTCCTGAGCGAGTTCGGGGAGGAAGCGCGTTTCCAGGGTGCAAGAGCGGAAATGGAGGCGATCGGCGCGGCGGTGGAATTTGGCGGGCACAGTCCGGCCGTATTCGAGGCCGGTACAATCGTCGTGAGTCCGGGCGTCCCCTCCGATGCGCCCGTGCTTGTTGCCGCGTCGGAGCATGGCATTCCGATCGTCAGCGAACTGGAACTCGCGTCCATGTTCTGCGAAGCACCGATCGTTGCGATCACGGGCACAAACGGCAAGACGACCACAACGACTCTTACGGGCGAAATATTCCGCGCCGCGGGACTCGGTACCATCGTTGCAGGCAATATCGGCTTTGCATTTTCAGACGCGCTGCTTGCATCGCGTGCGAAACTCGACGCGGCCGTGCTCGAGGTGAGCAGCTTCCAGCTCGACTTCACGGTGCGTTTCCATCCGCGCATCGCGGTGATAACCACCATTACGCCGGATCACCTCGCGCGGTACAAGGGTGACTACACGGAATACATCGCATCGAAGCAGCGAGTGTACCGCAATCAGTACACCGACGACGCGCTCATCTACTCCACCGACAATGCCGACGCCGACAACGCGGCGCAAGCCGCCGCCGCGCGCAAGTTCCCGACCAGCGTGACACGACCGCTCACAGCAGGCGGATGGATGGAAGGACGCAAACTTTTCCTGAACACCGGGGAGGGGAAGGAACTGCTGACGGCCATCGACGAGATGCGCCTGCGCGGCAAACATAATTACATGAACACGCTGCAGGCAGCCCTCGCGGCGCGCCTCTTCGGCATCAAGATGGATGTTGTGTCGGAAGCCGTGCGGCAGTTCGAAGGTGTCGAACACCGGCTCGAATTCGTGCGACGACTCGATGGTGTGGCATACATCAACGATTCGAAAGCCACCAACGTCGATTCCGTCGTGATCGCATTGCAGAGCTTCGCGCAGCCGGTGGTGCTGATTGCAGGCGGACGCGACAAGGACGCACCCTACGATCCGCTGCTCCCGCTGCTCGAGTCCACCGTGAAAGCCGTGGTCCTCATCGGGGAGGCGGCGGACCGGATGGAAGATGCCTTCAACGGGCACGCCGAAATTCGTCGGGCTGCATCGATGCAGGAAGCCGTGACCGTTTCCCGCGACCTCGCGTCGCCCGGAGACGTGGTACTGCTGTCGCCCGCCTGCGCGAGTTTCGACATGTTCGACAATTTCGAACAGCGTGGTCTCGTGTTCAAACATCTTGTGCTCGGACTCGCATCGAGGAGCAACGGCGCGTGAAGCAGCGCACCGGACATATCGACCTCACGCTGTTCCTCTCGGTGCTCGTGCTGATGCTGTTCAGCATCGGCGTTGTGTACAGCGCCAGTGTCGATATCTCGCGCGCGAAAAACGACGGCGACTGGAACGCGCTGTTTCTGAATCACGCGGTGCGTGTGTTCCTCGGCATCGGCGCGCTGCTTCTGGGCATGTTCACCGATTACCATGTGTATAAAAAGCTGAGCAAATACATCCTTCTTCTCGCGATCGTGTTTCTTGTGCTGACGCCGTTCTTCGGCATCACGCAGCTCGGCGCGAAGAGATGGCTGGGTTGGGGTCCGTTCAAGTTCCAGCCGTCGGAGTTTGCGAAATACGCGCTGGTGATTCACCTCTCGGTGCTGCTCGCGAACAAGCAGAAGTATATCACGAGTCTGAAGAACGCCTATCTGCCCATGCTGGTGTGGGTGGGAATGGTGGTCGGACTCATCACCTTCCAGAACAATCTCAGCACCGTTGTTGTCATTCTGCTCATCAGTCTGATGCTGCTGTACGTCGGCCGCGTGCGTCTGACACATCTGGTGGGCTCGGTGGTGCTCGCTCTTCCAGCCGTGCTGGTGTATGCCGTTTCGAAGGCGTACCGATTAAAACGAATCATGGACTATATGGCTTCAACCGGTGATCCGGGCGACAAGCTCGACGCGGCAAAATCGCAGGTGGAGCAGGCCGTGATCGGACTCGGAAACGGCGGCCTCCTCGGTGTCGGCATCGGCGCGAGCAAACAGCGCGAGTTGTTCCTCCCCGAATCGTACAGCGATTTCATCTACGCCATCATCGGCGAGGAGTACGGATTTATCGGAGCGGTCGCGATCATGCTGCTTTTCGGACTCATCCTCTTCCGCTGCCTCAAGATCGCAAAGCGTGCAACCGACGACCTTGGCCGCTTTCTCGCGGTGGGCATCTCGTCTGTGATCATTGTGGGAGCGTTGTTGAACGCCATGGTGACGACGGGCCTCCTTCCGACCACGGGCCTGCCGATGCCCCTCATCAGCTACGGCGGCACGAGCATTCTGTTTACCGCCTACAGTCTCGGCATCGTACTGAACATCTCGATGTACACGCGCATCCGTCCCCGTGAAATTGCCACGGAGCCCTCGCGCGGCCTGGGCGAGGAGGGGATGGAATGAACGTGCCGATGACAATAGTCTTTGCGGGCGGCGGGACGGGCGGACATCTGTTCCCCGGTCTCGCTATCGCTGAAGCGCTGCAGTCGAAGGTGCCAGCGGCACGGATCAGCTTCGCAGGATCGCGCGACAAAATCGAGGCGACGGTTGTTCCGCGTCATGGGTATGAATTCGATCCGGTGTGGATCAGCGGATTCCGGCGCCGTCTGTCGCTCTCAACCTTCGTCTTTCCGTTGAAGGTGGCCGTGTCGTTGTGGCAGGCGCGCGGCATCATCAGGCGCCGCCGGCCCGATGTTGTGGTCGGCACGGGCGGATATGTCTCCGGTCCTGTCGTGTACATGGCCGCTCGCATGGGTGTGCCGACATTGATACAGGAGCAGAACGAATATCCCGGAGTCACCACCCGCCTGCTCGCGAAGCGTGCCGACGAGGTGCACATCACCTTCGAGGAAACACGCGCGCACATTGCCGATGCGCGAGTTGTGCATGTGACCGGCAATCCCGTTCGCTCGAGTTTGCGGCGCCTGCCCACCGCCAACGCGCGCCGCGTCTGGGGACTGGATCCCGACCGGCCCGTGCTCTTTGTGTTCGGCGGCAGTCTCGGTGCCTCGTCGATCAACACGGCCGTGGGCGGCATGCTGCGCTCACTCGACGAGCAGGGGGTGCAGGTGCTCTGGCAGACCGGCGCGCGTGATGCCCAGGCGGCGCGGGACGCGGCGGCCGGATCCGCGCATGTAGTCGTGCGGGAGTTCATTCACGAAATGGACGCGGCGTACTCGGCCGCGACCCTGGTGCTGTGCCGCGCGGGCGCCACCTCGCTTGCAGAATTGACGGTGCTCGGACTCCCGTCGGTTCTCGTTCCGTACCCGCATGCGGCGGCCGATCATCAGCGTCGCAACGCTCGTGCGCTCGAGAACGCGGGCGCCGCGCGCGTGGTGGAAGACGGACAGGCGCGCACGCTCGGCGCCGTCGTGCTGGAACTTTTGCGCGACCAGGACGCACTGCGTCGTATGAGCGAGGCCGCGGCGCGGCTCGGACGACCGGACGCGGCATCATGCATCGCGGATGCGGTCATACGCCTCGCGGGCACAAAGACAGGAAGGAGGTGACACACATGGAACAGGCGGAAAACGTGTTTCGGCGGAGGTACGACGTGTACTACGTGACACTGCTTGTGTACGTGGTGTTCGCCGTGCTCTACATCCTTCTGACGGGCACCGTGACGAATGAAACGGTTGCCTTCGGTTTCCGCGATCCCGTCGTCTACATCATCGGACTGTTTATTCTGATCACCGGACTCGCACTTCTGTCGAGCGTCGTCAGGAATCCGCGGCTGGTGCTCACCGAGACGCAGATCGTGTTCCGCACGCGTTTCCGTGAGCGGGCCGTGCAGCACGCGCAGATCACCTCGCTGGTCATCAAGCGCGAACGTACACGCATCAACGAGGGGTCGTCGGCCGTGGTCAAGATTCGCGTGCGCGACAAACGGCGCCTCGTGCGCATCCGCGTTGCCAATTACGAGCGCGACCGCGAACTGGTCGACGCATTCAAGGCGCTCAAGAACCGGCTTCGCAAATAACACGCAGCGCGCAAGGACACAGGAATGAAATTCGCAAACATCCATCGCATCCACTTCGTCGGCATCGGCGGTATCGGCATGAGCGGCATCGCCGAGATCCTGATCAATCAGGGTTTCGCGGTGTCGGGTTCCGACCTGCATCTGTCCGAAGTGACACAGCGGCTGTCCGACCTTGGCGCGGTGATTTACGAGGGCCACGCCGGCGAGCATGTGCGCGGCGCCGACGTGCTTGTGTACTCGTCCGCCGTCACGCCCGAAAATCCCGAGATTCTCGAAGCCGCCGAGAGGAAAATTCCCGCCATCCGTCGCGCGGAAATGCTCGCGGAGGTGATGCGGCTGCACTACGGTATCGCCGTGGCGGGAACACACGGGAAAACCACCACGACTTCGATGCTCGGCCTCGTCCTGATGCAGGGGGGTCTCGATCCCACAATCATAGTGGGCGGCAAGCTTCATGCCTTCGGCGGCACAAATGCGCGGCTCGGCAAGGGCGACTTCATGGTGGTCGAAGCCGACGAGTTCGATCGTTCCTTCCTGCAGCTCAATCCTGCGATCTCGATACTCACCACGCTCGAGGAGGAACATCTCGACATCTACGCGAATCTCGACGACCTGAAGCAGGCGTTTACGGAGTTCGCAAACAAGGTCCCGTTCTACGGTTTTGTGACCCTCTGTCTCGATGAACCGGCGCTGCAGGAAATTCTTCCGCGCATACAGCGGAAGGTGATCACCTACGGCCTCTCGTCGCAGTCCGACGTGCAGGCCGTGGATGTGGAACAGAAGCAGAACATGGCGTCCTTCACCGTGCTGCATCGCGGCGAGGAACTCGGCCGCATCTGCCTCGGTGTTCCGGGCGAACACAATGTGCGCAACGCCCTCGGCGCGGCTGTCGTGAGCCTGGAACTCGGCATACCCTTCGCGCGCATCAAGGAGGCGCTCGACTCGTTTACCGGCGTGTTCCGCCGCTTCGAGGTGAAGGCCGACACGGCCGGCGTGATGGTAGTGGATGATTACGCGCACCATCCGACCGAAGTAAAGGAGACGCTGCGGGGAATCAAGGCAGGGTGGAGACGGCGCGTCGTGTGTGTGTTCCAGCCGCATACCTACACGCGTACGCGCGACTTCCATCGCGATTTCGGACGGGCCTTCATGAATGCCGACGTGCTGATCGTGACCGACGTGTATCCCGCCCGCGAATATCCGATACAGGGCATCACCGGAGAATTGATCGCCGACGCCGCAAAAAGTTTTGGACACAAGGACGTGCGCTACGTGGCGGACAAGACGCGTCTTCCCGAAGTGCTGCGCGAGCTTGTCCGAGAAGGCGACATCGTGATCACGATGGGCGCGGGCGACATCTACAAGTACGGCGACGAATTCATTCGCACTCTCGGAGTTCCGCGCGCGTGATCTCACTCGAGCACATACGGGGTATCTGCAGCGGGCGCATCGCGATCGGGGAACCGCTCGCGCGCCTCACCACATTCCGCATCGGCGGCGCCGCCGATCTGTATGTGGAGCCGATGCGTACCGACGAGGTGCTCGCCCTGATCACCTATTTCCGTCGCAATGACATCCGCTACATGGTGCTCGGCAACGGAAGCAACGTGCTCATTCACGACGACGGCTATTCCGGCGCGGTCATCAATCTCGAAGCCGGATTCTCCGGTGTCAGCATCGAAGAAGGAATTGTGACGGCGGGCGCGGGCGCGCGCCTCTCGGCCTTTGTGGACTTCTGCATCCTGCGCGGGTTTGCCGGTACCGATCCGCTCGCGGGCATTCCCGGCACTCTTGGCGGCGGCCTGATCATGAACGCCGGTGCGTACGGCGCGGAAATTTCGGACCATCTCCTCGACGTCACCGTCGTCCGCGGCGACGACGTGGTGACGCTGCGCAAGGACGAGTGTGATTTCCGATACCGCCATTCCGGTCTGCGTGATGCCGTGGTGCTGTCCGCGCGTTTCGCCCTGCCGGAAGGCGACACCGAGGACATGAAGAAGCGCCGCAAGGAACTCCTTCTCACACGCAATGCCGCCCAGCCGACGAACCTCCCGAATGCCGGCAGCATCTTTAAAAATCCTGAAGGGCAGTATGCCGCGCGGCTCATCGAGCAGTGCGGTCTGAAGGGATACACCTTCGGAGGCGCGACGGTGTCGACTCTTCACGCCAATTTTATCGTGGGATCCCCCTCGGCAACGGCAGCGGATATTCTCGCGGTTATCAATCATGTGCGACGGACCGTGTATCGGCACACAGGTGTTGCGCTCGAACTCGAAGTGCTCCTGGTCGGATTCGGCTCCGATGCCATAGCACCCCTTGCCGATCCCCGTGCGGAGGTTGCCCGATGAGACTCAAACGGACTTCCACACCTCCCGACGAGGTGACACCGATGCCTCGACGCAGACGGCGCATTTCGCCTGTCGGACTCTCCCTGCTTGCCATCGTGGGATTCGTGACATCGCTCTCGCTCGCGGCGAATCACTGGATGAACAACGCGGTGAAGGTGACCGCCGTCGTCACCGGCACGCACCTGTTGAGTCCCGAGGAGATTCTGCGGCGCGCGCGCGTGCCCGACACCACCGTGCTCGCCGACATCGACCTCATGGCGGTGAAAAAACGCATCGAGGCAAATCCTGTCGTGCGTGAGGCGATACTGCGACGGAATCCGCCTTCCACGCTCGAGATCGAGATTCATGAGCGCGCTCCGATCGCCGTTGTACTCAACGTCGGTGGACGCGACTGGCTTATCGACGAGGACGGCTACCTGCTTCCGTCCGTGGCATCCGTCCCGATGCATGCCCTCCCCGTCATCACCGGCGCGCAGGGAATTGGTGGATTTGCTGCCGGTGTCCGTGTGAAAAACGCCCGACTGCGCCAGGTGCTCGATGTGCTCCGCCGCGCGCGTCTCGATGATCCCGAGGCGCTGCACTTATTCTCCGAGGCGTCCCTCGATGGAAAAACCGACGTGATCCTTTTCACACTCGAGGCGGGCGTGCCCGTGCTTGTGGATCCGACCGCCGATGTCGCGCGCGCAATGCGCGTCTTCCGCGCCTATTGGCAAAACCTCGCGCTGCAGCATGACGTCCGCGGACTCGAATATGTCGACCTGCGTTTCAAGGATCAGGTGGTTGTGCGCTGGACACCCGGCCAGGGGCCTGCGCCACGACCGGTTGCCAACACGATCGACACAACAAATATCCAGAAAGATTGACGGGCCATCCATGAAAGGTAAACACCAGAACGGAAGCGCGGCGGAGCGCATTGTTGTCGGCCTCGACATAGGCACGACCAAGGTGTGCTGCATCATCGCCGCGATGGATCCCGATGGCCGCATCAACGTGATGGGGATCGGGAAAGCCGAGAACGAAGGCATGGCGCGCGGCACCGTGACGCACATAGACAAGACCGTCTATTCCATACAACAGGCCGTGCAAAACGCCGAAGTGCAGTCGGGCATCAAGGTGCGCGCCGTCAATGTCGGCGTCGCGGGAGACCATATCCAGAGCTTCCAGAGCCGGGGTGTCATCGCCATCAGCAATCCCGACAACGAAATCACACGCAAGGACGTCGACCGGCTCATCCAGGATACAAAGCGCGTCAATCTTCCCCAGGACAGGAAAATCATCCATGTCATCCCGCAGGAATTCATCGTCGACGGTCAGGACGGCATCTACGATCCCGTCGGCATCTCGGGCGTGCGCATGGAAGGAAACGTGCACATCATCACCGGCAGCATCACCGCCGTGCAGAACATCTACAAATGCGTGGAGCGGGCCGGCTTCGAGGTCAACGATCTCATCCTCGAACCGCTCGCATCGAGCTATGCAGTTTTGGACAATGAAGAGAAGGAAGTCGGAATAGTGCTCGTCGATATCGGCGGCGGCACCACCGACATCGCCGTGTTCGAAGATAGAACGATCCGCCACACGGCGGTGCTCGCGATCGCGGGGAAGAAGGTGACCGAGGACATCCGCAAGGTGCTTGGCATTCTGAACGAGGATGCCGAGAAACTGAAGCGCGAGCACGGGTACGCCTACCTGCCCGAGATCGTGCACGATTCGCCCATCCTGCTGCGCGGGATAGGCGGACGCAAACCGATGGAGATCAGCCGGAGTCTCCTCTGCCAGATCATTCAGCCCCGCATGGAGGAGATCCTCGAAATCGTGGCTCTCGAAATCAAGCGGTCCGGCTATTCCAAACATCTGCACTCGGGCGTGGTTCTTACCGGAGGCGGATCCCTCATCAAGGGCACCGCCGCGCTCGCGCGCGAAGTGCTCGGCATGCCGGTAAAAATCGGCATTCCCAACGGCTTCTCGGGCGGACTTGTCTCCGAAGCCGAAAATCCGATGTACAGCACCTGCGTCGGCCTCGTCCTGCACGGTTTCCGCAATTACGGCGTGCAGTCGGGCGGCGACACGGCGCGCAGCACCCGCTCGCCTCTCGGCTTGTGGGAGCGTGTGCGCGACTGGTTCACAGAGCAATTCTAACGGCTCTCATTCCCAAGGTTCCAAGCAAACAGTGAAGCAATACAGAAGAACACATCATCACCACACAGTCACACTCTGAGGAGGGTATCATGTATCCAATCATGCTGGACAAGCAGACCAGCGACCGGGCGAAAATCCGTGTCGTCGGTGTGGGCGGTGCCGGAGGAAATGCAGTGGACGACATGATCGCGCGTGGTCTCGACGCAGTCGAGTTCATCGCGATCAACACCGACAACCAGGCGCTGGATTCGAGCGGCGCGCAGTACAAGATCCAGGCCGGGAAAAACCTCACGCGCGGTCTGGGCGCGGGCGCCGATCCCTCCGTGGGGTATCGCGCGATCGAGGAAGACAAGGAAGAGATCACCGCGGCCCTCAGTGGCAGCGACATGGTCTTTATCACCGCGGGCATGGGAGGCGGCACGGGAACGGGCGGAGCCCCGGTTGTGGCAAACATCGCCAAAGGCCTCGGATCGCTCGTTGTGGGCATCGTGTCCAAACCCTTCCATTTCGAAGGCAAGCGCCGTATGGCGCAGGCCGAAGAGGGAATCGAGGAATTGCGCAAACACGTCGATACGCTCATCGTGATCCCGAATCAGAAGCTGATGTCGCTTGTGGAAAAGGCCACGTCGGTGCCGGACGCGTTCCGCATGTCGAATCAGGTCCTCTTCAACGCCACACGCGGCATCGCCGACATCATCTCGAAGCGCGGCATCGTCAATGTCGATTTTGCCGATGTGAAAACCATCATGAAGGACATGGGCGACGCGCTCATGGGCAGCGGCATCGCGAGCGGCGAGAACTGCGCCGTCGAAGCCGCGCACAACGCCATTTCACACCCGCTGCTCGAGGGTGTCACCATCGCCGGCGCACGCGGCGTGCTCATCAACTTCACCGGCGGTTCCGAGATGTCGATCGTGCAGCTCGAGGAAGCCGGCAACATCATCACCGAGGCGGCGGGCGAAGAGGCGAACGTGATCTTCGGCGCGGTCCTCGACGAAACTCTCGGCGATCAGATGATGGTGACCGTCATCGCAACCGGCTTCAATCAGCGTCATGTGGGAGGCCGGCGTCCGACCATGCCCGCCGCGAAACCCATGGCGGCCGCGCGTCCCCTGCACATCCCTTCGGGACTGACCGAACTCAAGGACCTCGATCCTCCGGCATACATCCGCAAGTACCCGCGGCCCGTCGAGGATGAGAGCGAGGCGGAACACGATACGCAGCAGCATCAGCGCGTTGAACGCGAAAAAGCTCCTTTCCTCAGGAGGATCATGGATTAGGCACACACCCTCCATCCAACTCCCCCCGAAGATCCTCCAAGCGCCTCATCCATGAGGCGCTGTTTTTTTCGCGCCAGGATACCGCGACGGATGATTCCCAAATGAACCGTGCGCGCAGTATCTTTTTTCTCATGGACGACAGGCAACTTCTCGAAGCCCTTGCACTATGCGTTGAACGCGGGAAACGCGACGCCGCCTCACCACATCCGCCCGATTTGCGCGGGCAGGACGGGGCCGACGAATTGACGAGGCGCGCGCTCGAGGCACACGCCATCCCGCCGCAGCGTGTGCTCGACGAGGGATTGATTCCCGGCATGGCGCGCATCGGAGAGCTGTTTCGCGACAAACGCGTTTTTGTGCCCGACGTGCTGTTGGCCGCCCGCGCCATGGCCGCGGGTATGGCGCATCTCGAACCGCACTTCCGCGCCCACGACATTCTGCAGCGCGGCACCTTTGTCATCGGGACGGTCCGCGGCGACCTGCACGACATCGGTAAAAAGCTCGTCGCCATGATTGCAACCGGGGCGGGATACGAGGTGGTCGATCTCGGAACCGATGTGCCGCCCGAGACCTTTGCCGAAGCGGCGCGCGCGCATCCCGGCTGCGCCGTCGGTGTCAGCGCGTTGCTCACAACCACCATGCTGCACATGCGCGAGGTTGTCGACGCCGTGCACGCCGCGGTTCCGAACACACCCGTCATCGTCGGCGGAGCGCCCGTGACCGCCGCCTTCGCCGCCTCCATCGGCGCGGATGCCTATGGCGCGGATCCGCAGAGCGCCGTCGACTTTCTCCGCGCGTGTATCGCGCCTGTGGCGGAGGTATGATCCGCGAGGCGCGGCAGTTTGATGTGCACGTCCTCTTCCCGCAGGGCGTTGCCGACGTAGTGACACACGGAAAGGTCGAAAGACGACTCGGATACGCGGAGGGCGGCGCACCCGACGTGATCCGCGAGGGCATCGATGCTCACTGCGCGCGGCTCGACGGCCTCGGCCGCAACGCCCGCGCCGCGGTGCGTGTGCTGCCGCTCGCGCGTATCAACACGATGCAGGGCATTGTGGGTCTCCACGAAAAGGAATTCGCCTGCGGCCCCCGCATCACCTCACAGCTCGAAGGCGCCGTCGAACTCGCGGTATTCCTTGCCACCACGGGCGCGGCGTTTCAGGAGGCCCTCGAGAATACAACACACGCTCATGATCCCTTCGATCACTTTCTTCTCGACGCCGTTGGCTCCGTGTTCGCGGAAGCGTGCGCGGCCGCCCTGCATGAGATGGTCCGGGAAGAAGCGCTGCGACGGGAGTGCGGGACGTCCAACCGCTACAGCCCCGGATATTGCGGCTGGTCCGTATCGGATCAACGAGTCCTTTTTGATCTGCTCGCGGGGGCACACTGCGGAGTGCGGCTGTCGGAGTCGTCGATGATGTCACCGATCAAATCGGTCTCCGGCATCATCGGCCTGGGATCCGGCGTGGTGTCTTTGCCGCACGGCTGTGCGGACTGCGACTCGTTCGACTGCATGTACCGCGTCGAATCCACGCCCTCCACGGATGAGGCGGAAAGCAGCGGAGACCGGATATGACCTCGCGTGAACGCTTGCTCATGGCACTCGATTGCAAGGCGCCCGACCGGCTCCCCGCCACGACGCATCATCTCATGCCATCGTTTCTTGCGGACTTTGAAGGCGGTCGCGACGAAGATGGATTCTGGCGCGAGACAGGTCTCGATCCGGTTCGCTGGCACGCGGCTTTTTCGCCCGATGCGGATCATGGAGAAATCCTCGATCCAGCGCACGATCCCGGCCCCTACGCCGCGAGGCGTGTCCTTTCCGATTCGTGGCGTATCACCGAGACGCCGCTCGCGCACGACCGCTATACGACGGTCTCCGTTGTTGTGGAGACACCCGGCGGCGCGTTGCGCACAGTCCTGCAGAGCGACAGGCACACCACCTGGGTGACGGAACGTCCTCTACGCCTTCGCCGTGATATCGACGTGCTCGCCCGCCATGCGCCCGCGTTGCGCTGTGATGTCGAGGAACTACGGCAGTATGCGCGCGAGCGGCGTGGAGATGCGCTGCTTCGTGGTGCCGTCCCCGGTTTTGAAGTGTACGGACAGCCGGGCTGCTGGCAGGATGCAGCGGTGTTATACGGCATCGAGGAACTGATTCTCGCGACCTACGACGACCCGGTCTGGGTGCACGAATTCCTTGCAGTCCTCCAGCGGCGAAAACTCGGCTGGATACGTTCGCTGAAGGGCGCGCCATACGACCTGATCGAACTTGGCGGCGGCGACGCGTCGGCCACGGTTATCTCGCCCGCAATTTTCGAGGAGTTTGTCGCGCCCTACGATGCGCCTCTCATCGAAGCCATGCATGAAGCGGGGCAACGCGTGGTGTACCACATCTGCGGCGGCATCATGCCGGTGCTCGACCTCGTGCTGGCCATGAAGCCGGATGCGATAGAAACCTTCACACCGGAAGAGATGGGTGGTGATGTGGATCTGGCCGAAGCCGCGTCGCGGATCGACGGCCGCGCATGCATGATCGGGGGCTTCAACCAGAACCGCCACTTCGCCGGATGCACGGAGGAGGAAACTCGGGCTGCGGTGCGTGCCTGCTTTCAACAGGCAGGGGGAAACGGGGCATACATCCTCTCGCCGTCCGATCACTTCTTCCACGCCGAAGCGCGCCTGCTGCGGGCCTTCGCCGACGAGGCGCGCGCCTGCGTGTACGATGGACACGGGCATGGCTGAACACGACAGACGTGTGTCGGCTCTGGAGAGGGATCTGCGGTTTTTCCCGGCACATCCCGCGGACGGCCGCGTGCTGAGCGCCGCCGACGTGGATCGCTTCAATGAGCGCGGCTTCCTCGCGGGTCTCCCCGCGTTGAATGAATCCGAGATGCGGGATGTGCGGACACGCTTTGATCAACTTCTCGAAACGTTTCTGCGCAGCGGCCGCAACAGCTATGCGATCGACCGGTATCAGGACCGTATCGCGATGATACACGACTGCGCGACACATCCCCGCATCGTCGATGTTGTTTCGGACCTCATCGGACCGGATGTGATCTGCTGGGCCACACACTTTTTCTGCAAACTGCCCGGTGATCCGCGCGAAGTCGCCTGGCATCAGGACTGCTCGTATTGGGCGTTGACACCGTCGCGGACGGTCACCGTGTGGCTCGCGATCGATGATGTTGATACGGACAACGGCTGCATGAGGGTGCTGCCCGGTTCGCATCTGCATGGCCATCTGCCCTGGCGCGAGACGGCTCCAGACGAAGACAACGTCCTCACACAGGCCATCGATGCGATCGCGGACTATGGCGAACCCGAGGATGTGCAGCTTCGCTCGGGAGAGATTTCCATTCACTCCGATCTGTTGGTGCATGGATCGCGTGCGAACATGTCGGACAGGCGCCGTTGCGGTCTCACGCTCCGTTACTGTCCACCGTCGGTGCGCGCGTACTGGGACTGGAATCGGCACAGCATCGTGTGCAGGGGATCGGATCCGTCGGGTCACTGGGCGGACGTGCCCCGACCGGACGATACGGCGCCGTTCGAGTTCCGCGAGTCCTGACTCCGCTCACGGAAGTCGTCCGCCGAACTTCGGCGAGAAGCCGCTGCAGCGGAACTCCTCATCGTCGTGCATGGCGTCGTAGCGCGTGAGCATGCACAGGATCTCCTCGCCCCAGCTATCCGTGTCGTAGGTCTTGCACATGATGCAGATTCCGGGCATCGGTATGGACGCCGGATCGACGCGGTTCCCGTCATCGTCGAAGATCCCGCCGATAAAACCGGATGTCTCGCTCTTTTTTCCCATCATGTCACAGAACGGACAATGTCCTCCCGAATGTCCTTCCAGGTCGAGGAATGCCCTGCCTTCCGCCCACTCTCGATCCAGAATCGCGAGATCGTGATCGATCATGGCCTGCAGTTCCGCGTCGATTTCCTCATCGTCATCCCAGAGGGCCTCCGAGTTCACCCCGGCCTCGTCGTGCGTGTTGACGGCTTCGTCGTGTGCGGCGCGAGTCCCGTCGTGCGTGTGGAAGCCCTCGTCGTGGGTGTTGACTGCCCCTTCGTGTGTGTTGGGGGTCTCGTCCTGTGTGTTGGGGGTCTCGTCCTGTGTGTTGGCGGTCTCGTCCTGCCGTTGAGCCGCATCCTCCGCTGCCGGTCCGGCTCTGTGCGCCATCCTGTCCTCGAAATCGAAAGGATCCTGTACGCCGCGCTCTTCCATGTGCCCCCCTATGTCTCGTGACTGAGTCGGCGGATCCGTCAAATCTGGACGCCCCGCCTTTTCCCTTGTACTCGCGAAGCGATGATTTTGTTCCCGCGGAAAATAAAAAAGCCGTCCTCCGGAGAGGACGGCTTTGTGTGGCGGTGGTCCGCCGGAATTATTTCATCAGGACCATCTTCTTCTGGAGAATCTGGCCGTCGACATTGATCTGATACACATAGGTGCCGCTGGTGAGATCCGCTGCGTTGAAGGTCACCATGTGCACGCCGGCATCCTTGCTCTCGTTGACCAGTGTGCCGATTTCTTCGCCGATCGGATTGAAGACTTTCAGCGTCACGTACCCCGGCTTCTGAAGCTGGTAGCTGATCGACGTGGTCGGGTTGAACGGATTCGGGTAGTTCTGCGACAGCTCGATGCCGTTCGCGGCGCCGTTCATGTACACGTCGACAACCGGCGACACCGTGGTCTTGCCGTCGGTGTCCACCTGACGCAGGCGGTACTGCACGTGACCCACGGAGTTGTGGATGTCCGTCACAGGATCGCTGTGTGTATACGCAGTCGGCGTCTTGGTCGTGCCGCGGCCGCGGACGAAGCCGATGGTTTCCCATGTGCCGCCGCCGTTGAAGCTGCGGTCGATCTGGAAGCCGTAGTTGTTCACTTCAATCGTGACTTCCCAACGGAGGTCGATGTTTCCGCCGTTGCGCTCGGCCTTGAAGGTGCTGAGCTCGACGGGGACGATGGGAATGCGCGAGCGATAGCACGCGATGCCGTTGTTGGACTGAAGGACAAAGAGATGCACGAAGTAGCCCTTGCCCTCGGTGTAATCGGGCTCGAGCTTCACGTCCACATCAGCGATGTAGTTGTAAATACCGGAGTTGTTGGTCTGAATCTTCTGACCGAGATACGGCGTGTCGCCGAAACCCGGTTCGCGGGCTTCCTGACCGGTCGTGGTCACGTTCATGATACGCGCGCGGGTGTTGGAGTTTGCCGCTGTCGGATTCGAAGGATCCGTCGGGAAACCGTCGCACACCACGAGGAACGCGTTGCCGTTCTCCTTGATCTTGAAGAAGGCGAGGGGTCCTGCAGGGCCGGTGCCGGTGAACGGATCCGATGACAGCGCATTCATGAGCGTCATGTTCATGTTCTGCGGGAACGGCGCGCTGGTCTGGAACTGGTTGTTGATGGTTGTAACGCGGTTATTGTTGTCGTGCCACACTTCCGCAAACGACTGCGGACCGGTGGCGGCGATGCCGTGGGAGGCGAGGCCTTCGAGCGACGACATCATACGGATGCCGAGGCGGTACTCGAGCGGCAGGCCCTTGTCCGTGACGGGACGCACCTGACGATCGTCGGTCAGCACGACGTTGATCTGGTCGTTGGTCTGCGACTGGCCGTCGAAGGGACCGCCCGATGTGAAGATGCGCACGCTGTCCACAAGTTTCGGACCCTGCGGCGTATTGACGTACCCGCGCTTGCCGACCACGTCGAATGCGTCACCCCAGCGCGTCCACTGCATTTCGCTGTCACCCAGCGTGCCCGGACCCGTCGACGCGAGGTTCAGCGTGACGTACACAAGACGCGGCGTCGACTTCGGGGTGTCCCAGCGCCATACGCGGAACGGGCCCTGGCCGAGATACTCGGGACGGCAATTGGGGGGCGGACCGGGGAAACAGATACCCCAGATCGGAGCAACGAGGTTGCTCGCGAAAATACGCGCGGGTTCTTCGTCATCAACGTCAACCTTGTAGATGGGGAACTGGCCCTGGCCGAAGCTGGTGTAGGAGCCGGGATAGACCCACTGCAGCACGCCGGCAATGGTGTCCGGCGGCACGGGCAACTGACCGCCCTTGCCCGGAGTCTGACCGAACTGCGCGGCGATGCGGCCTTCGGTGGTTTTCGGAAGGCCCGTCAGCGGATCCCAGATGTGGATGCGGGGACAGCCGACGCTGTTTCCCGAGATCGAGCAGATGCCCGGATTCACGATGTAGAGATTGTCGCGTGTCTTGTCATACGCGAGGCCGGTGTACTGGCGCTGCCCGGCCATCCAGCCGTAGGTCGGATGGGAGCTCGAGGAGGGCTGCATCACAACCCACAACTCCTCCCAATCGATGTTTCCCTGGGCGTATCCGTTTATCGGCAGAAGTGCCGACACCACGAACAACATGCCGAGAAGAATCGGTAGAGATCGCTTCATGAAAACCTCCAGAAAGTAATAACGACAAAAGGCGGAACGTCAGGGCGAATAGTGCGAATACACCGTATGAGCGGCCTAAAATGTAACTCGCATAATTAAGCCAACATACCGAAAGATCGACGTTTTGTCAAGGAATCCGCTGCGGACGTCGTACTCCACTCCAGAGAAGTGACACCCGCAACAGCGAAAAGGATACAGGGGAGAAATTTGTGACCTTCGGCAACGGATGTCTCAACAGAAGACTCTTCACCTGCCGACGATGATCTGTTGTGCACCGCTGTGCGCCGCTCCTGAAACCCGCAGCAGATAATGGCCCGAGACAAGTGTCGCCAGCGGAAGTGTGAGAGAGTGTACACCCGCATCGAAGTCGCCCAAAGCCCGAGTGTACACACGGCGTCCCAGCGTGTCATGAATCTCCACACGCAGCGCCTCGGCTTCGCGCAATTCGAAGGTCATTGTTGCGGTGGGTCCCTGACCCGACGTGTACGGCTGCGGATAGACAGGGTGGAGCAGCAATCCTTCGGGCCGTGTTGTCGGCGCTTCGCGCGCGCTGAGCACGACGGATGTTTTTTCCTTCAGGATGTAATTCGAGGGATCCAGCTCGACGTTGCTCACGGTATTGGCGGGAATGGCGGGGAAGGTGAATACTTCCGAGCCGCGGCTCACCTCGATGCGTTCGATGATCGCGGGCCCGCCGCTGTGCGTGATGCGAAGATCTACCGGCATGCGGAACACCGGATATTTTGTCGTGTCCTGATACTGCTGAACGAGAACACGGAGCGGCGCCGCGGTGCTGTCGGTGTAACGCCCGACACGGTACTTGGGCCAGCCGGGTTTGTACACCCATTGATCGAAGAACCACGAAAGATCCGTGCCGGCGGCCCTATCCATCGCGGCGCGGAAATCGCCCGTGCCCGCGTTGCCATAGGCGTGTCCTGCGCCGAATCCGCGCATGCCCCGGAAGAAGGCGCTGTCGCCCATCACGTACCGCAGCATCACGAGCACCGCTGCGCCCTTGTTGTAAATCGTCGAGGGATAATTCGACATGGGCGGCGTGCGGGGGAAGTCGTACAACGGATGTACACCCTCCTGAGACGCATCGTAGCGCAGGTAGTTCGACGCGAAAGTCTGACGGCGTGTGTCGTAGGTCGCGCGTCCCGAAACATGCTCGGCCCAGACCGCCTCGCTGAAAGTCGCGAAACCCTCGCTGAGCCACGCCTCCGCGAAGGTGCGCGGTGTCACCCAGTCGCCCCACCATTGATGCGCAAGTTCGTGCGCCGCGACGGAGGAGGCGGGTGAGGAACTGAAGAGCTGCGATGCGTAGCTGATCATCGTCTGGTGCTCCATCGATCCGATCGGCGTGATGCAGTAGCCGATTTTGTCGAACGGATACGGTCCGTAGAACCGCGTGAAGGCCTCCATCATTTTCGGAATGGAGGAGAAATGCGACACACCCTTCGCGGAATCGCGTCGCGGCACATAATACTCCGTCGGGATTCCCTGCCACGATCCTGTGAGACGCACGTAGTCGCTTATCGCATAGGTGAAGAGGTATGTCGCCGTCTGATGATTCTCGACCCATCGGTACGCGACGCCACCCTGCACCGGACCCGTTTCCGCGAGCAGGCCGGTGCCCGCAACAACCTGCCCCTCGGGAACGACGAAAGTGACATCGAAGGTCGCCTTGTCCGAGGGTATGTCGTTCGACGGAAGCCAGTGCCGCATCGTCGAAACGTACGGGGCGTAAAATCCGACACCCATGCAGAACGTCGTTGCGCCGAAGAAACAGCCGCCCCATGAGGACGGTCCCGACTCGCTGGTCGGCGCGCCGCCGTAGAGGATGCGCAACACCACTGTGTCGGCCGGGCCCGGCGTCTGCGCAAGTGTGACGCGCAGTTCACCGTCGCTTTGAACGAACTGCTGCGCTGATCCATCCCGGGTCACCGACGACACGGTCAGGTCGCGCAGATGCAGCACCACGGGATTCGCGGCGCGAGTGATGTGTAATTCCGCGTCACCGTCGATGGTCTTCGCCGCGAGGTCGAAAGTCACCCGTGCCGAGTAGTGTGTGACGTCAATCTCCTGCGCGCCAGCCGCGGCGGCGGCGAGAAACAGGAACACCGCGCAATACATAAGACGGTTCATGGACGATCCTCCTTGCCGCGTGTGAATATTTCGTCGGAGACTCCCTTGTTGACACGATAATTCGTGTACGTCATGACGATGGTGGCGGGTTTCTTTTTCTCCGCCGTGTCGTCCTTCCCCGGGGTCTTCGACTTCGGGCCGATCCGTATCCCGCCCATCGCCTGCATGCGGAGCACTACTTTCGAGGGCAGAAAATATTTGTTCTCGAGGAAGGAATACGTGATGGTTATCTCGGCCGAGCCGCCCTGATTCGGATCGGTGTTCATGCGCACGATGAGCCAGCGCGCGGGATCGACAAAGAGCATCGCGCGCTGCAGGCGCAGGGTGTCGGATTTTGCGAGCAGCTTCACCTTCAGGCATCGAGCGCCGTCCACCGTCTCCTCGCCCTGCACAACGGCATCGTAGAGATCCTCGCTGAACATGCGGGGATTCATCGACATGGCGTCGCGCGGAAGCATGGCAAAACCCTTCGCCTCGAAGTGGACGCGGTCAGGCTGTTTGAACCAGATTTTTGCGGCCATCGGCGGCGCCTTCACTCCGGGCATGTCGACCACCGCCTGCAGGTCGGCGCTGTAATCCTTAACGCGGTCGAATTCGCGGCGGACGTTTTCGAGGACTGTCGCGGCGGACGGAAGGGTCTGTCCCCGCAGCGCGGGAAGCGCCGCGGCGAGAAGGACAATTGTGAGGACGGGTGCGGGTCGGTGTAAACGCTGCATGCCGGGTTCCGGATTATTGCGGGTCAGGAGAGAACATCCTTGCGCCGGAAAATGGCCCACGCGGCGCCCGTGAACAAGGCGAAAAAGATTCCGAGCATGGCCGTCTTGCGCGCGATCACGTCCCATTCGATGGGATCGCCGAAGGCCCGCTCCCAGACGTCCATGTATGTCGTGAACAGATACGGTCGCAGACCTTCGAAAAATTCGAAGGGCAGATTGCCGAGAATCAGAAACAGAATCACGACGGCCATCGAGCCGACGATCGGTCCGATCGCATTCTCCACAAAGGACGAGAAAAGAAGCGCGAGCGCGGCCACGGAACACATGGCCCACGCGGCCAGGACGTACGCGAGGATGAAGCGCCACACCACGCCCGCCGCGGGATAAATCGCGATGCCTTCCTGCGAGAACCAGAGCAGGTCGCCGCTGCCGAAAAGCAGCAGGCCCAGCACGATGCTGAAGCCGCCCAGGAAAAAGACGAGTGAGAGCGTGTAGATCACGGTGCTCGCGGTTTTTACGACGAACAGGCGCGTGCGTCCCGGCGGCCGCGTCAGCAGGATGCGCAGCGTGCCTCCCGTGGCCTCGCCCGCCAGGATGTCGCCCGCGACCAGCACGATCAGGAAGGGGATGTGCACAAAGAGCGTGTTCATCATCAGGTTCGCGACAAACCAGCCGTTGAAAAGGGATCCGACGAAGAGGAAGTCCTTCTGCAGGCCGCGTGTCATGTCGCGCACCATGTCGTCGCCGCCAAGCGACATGCCCCAGTACGCGATCGGCACGAGCACGAGGATCAGGCCGAAACCGATGTAGGTGCGGAGCTTGCGGAAGGTCTTGAGCAGTTCGTATCGAATGAGCGTGAGCATGCCGCGTTCCTTGTCGGGTGGCGCTTACAAAGGAGTATCGGGTCCGTTTATCCGGGAAGTGTCGTTTCGCGCAGCCGCAGTTCCAGTTCCACGATCTCGCGGATCTGGGCGAGGAACCAGGGATCGATGCCCGTGATGCGGTGCAGTTCCTCGTCGTCGACACCCGCCAGCATGGCGAGGCGCAGGTCGAAGAGGCGGTCGTGGCGCGGCGTGGCGATGCGCATGCGGAGTTCGCGCGCAAGCGCCTCGCGTTCGCTCTCGGCGAGATCGGGCGGGAACACGGGATCCTTGCCGTCGGCGCCGAGGCCGTGGCGGCCGATCTCGAGCGAGCGGAGCGCTTTCTGCAGCGACTCCTTGAACGTGCGGCCGATCGCCATCACTTCGCCGACGGATTTCATCTGCACGCCCAGCGCGCTGTCCGCGCCCGGGAATTTCGCGAAATCCCAGCGCGGAATTTTTGTGACGATGTAGTCGATGGTCGGTTCGAAGCAGGCGGGCGTGACGCGTGTGATGTCGTTCGGAATTTCGTCGAGTGTGTAGCCGACGGCCAGCAGCGCGGCGATCTTGGCGATGGGGAAGCCCGTGGCCTTGGACGCGAGCGCGGAGCTGCGCGAGACGCGCGGATTCATCTCGATCACGGTCATGCGCCCGGTGCCGGGGTGCACGGCGAACTGCACGTTCGATCCGCCTGTCTCCACGCCGATCTCGCGCATGATGCGGATGGCCGCGTCGCGGAGGCGCTGATACTCCTTGTCGGTGAGCGTCTGCGCGGGCGCGACGGTGATGGAATCGCCCGTGTGCACGCCGATGGGATCGAGGTTCTCGATGGAACAGACGATCACCACGTTGTCCTTCGTGTCGCGCATCACCTCGAGTTCGTATTCCTTCCAGCCGAGTATGGATTCCTCGACAAGCACCTGGCTGATCGGACTCAGCGTGAGCCCGTGTGTCACCTTCGTCAGGAATTCTTCCATGTTGTACGCGATGCCGCCGCCCGAGCCGCCCAGCGTGAACGAGGGACGGATGATCGCGGGGAAGCCGATCTGTTCCACGGCCGCGTGGGCTTCGGCCAGCGTGCGCACAAAATATCCACGAGGCATTTCGAGGCCGCAGCGCTGCATCGCGGCGAGAAACTGTTCGCGGTCCTCCGCCATGCGTATGGCCGGCAGCGAGGCGCCGATCAACTGTACGTTGTACTTCTCGAGTATGCCGTGCTCCGCAAGTCCGACGGCGAGATTTAATGCCGTCTGTCCGCCCATGGTGGGCAGCACCGCGTCCGGGCGTTCACGCGCGATGACTCGTTCGGCCACTTCGATCGTGAGCGGCTCGATGTACGTCGCGTCCGCGAATTCGGGATCGGTCATGATCGTCGCGGGATTGCTGTTGATCAGCACAATGCGGTAGCCCTCGGCGCGCAGGGCGCGCACGGCCTGGGTTCCGGAATAGTCGAACTCGCACGCCTGCCCGATGACGATCGGTCCGGAGCCGAGTATCAGAATCGACGATATGTCTGTCCTGCGTGGCATGATTCTCCGCTGGCGTTGGTGGCTATTCGTCGTCGCGTGCGCGCACGGGCTTCCGCGCGCCCTTGGCGCCGCCGGACATCTTTTTCAGGCGGCCCACTTCATGTTCACCGAGGTAGCGCCACTCACCTCGGCGCAGGCCGTCGGCGGTCAGACCCGCGAACTCCACACGTTCGAGTTTGCGCACATCGTAGCCCAGCGCCTCGAACATGCGGCGCACCTGCCTGTTGCGGCCCTCGTGCAGGATCAGCGCGACGGTCAGATTCCGCGGCGCATCCACCACGGTCGCCTCGCACGGTTCCGTCAAGCCGTCCTCGAGCTTCACGCCCGTCCGCAGTTTCGACAGATCGTGCGGCTTCAGTCCGGTCGTCAATTCCGCGAGGTAGGTGCGCGGATGTTGGAATCGCGGGTGTGTGAGGTTGTACGCGAGGTCGCCGTCGTTTGTCAGCAGCAGCACGCCGGTGGTGTTGCGGTCGAGCCGCCCGACAGGATAGAGCCGGTGATGCGACGGCACGAGATCGAGCACGGTGGTGCGGCCCTTTTCGTCGGACGTGGTGGTGATGCAGTCCTTCGGTTTGTTCAGCACGATGTACACAAGCTGCGAATCGATGTGCACCTCGAGACCGCGCACCGAGATGCGGTCGTCGCCGGGACGGATGTGCACGCCCAGTTCAGTCACGGTGATGCCGTTTACTTTCACTTCACCCGATGTGATCAGCTCGTCGGCTTTGCGACGCGCAGCGATGCCCGCATCCGCAAGAAACTTGTTGAGACGCACCTGCTCCGCGATGGGGCGCAACGCCGCCGTCTGCGTGCGTGAACGGCTGCCGCGTGCGGGGATCTGATCCCTGCCGCCTTTGCCCTTGCCCTTGCCGCGTGATCCGCCGCCGGACTTCTTCTGCCCGCCGGATTGATAGGTCCGCGGACGGTTCGCACCTTCGCGCTCACCCGTCGGCCGCTTCTCTCCACGTCCCTCTCCGAAACCACCCGAAGTCGCGCGAGCGCTGTCTCCGCGGTCATTCCATCTCTTCTGTCCGCCTGTGCGCGGTGTCTCGCTCCGCTCACCGCGTTCGCCGCGCTCACCGCGCTCACCGCGCTCACCGCGTTCGCCGCGTTCGCCGCGGTACCCGCCCGACGACGGACGTGGTGAATCCTCGCGGCTCTTCCATTTTTTCGGTCCGCCTGTGCGCGGTGTCTCGCCAGGTTCGCCGCGTTCACCGCGGTAGCCGCCCGACGACGGACGTGGTGAACCCTCGCGGCTCTTCCACTTCTTCGGTCCGCCTGTGCGCGGCGTGTCACTGCGTTCACCACGTTCACCGCGGTAGCCGCCCGACGACGGTCGTGGTGAATCCTCGCGGCTCTTCCATTTCTTCGGTCCGCCTGTGCGCGGTGTCTCAGAACGTTCACCACGTTCACCGCGGTAGCCGCCCGACGACGGTCG